>JAFIHQ010000049.1 GCA_017849315.1 Treponema sp. | reverse complement strand
CTTATCGCGTGCCTGTAAGGCTGTGTCATATACCCCACTACTCACTTCCCGCGGCGCAAACGTCAGATACTCGCTCTTCCCCCCTCCTAACGACCTCACGATCTCCGCATATACCTGGTTCGTATCAAGAAGTGGCTTCGCTAGCTTCAAAAGCTCAGAAAGCTTCATCCCTTCCCGCCACGCGTATAACCCGCCAAACTCAACAGGCCCCTTTATCTCCACCGCATTACTGAATTTGTCAAAGTCCGGCGCTTCCGGTGCATACCCCACCTTCACAAGCCGTATCACATCACGGGGCCCTAAGCTTAAGTCCCACGTCCCGTCCAGCACTTCCTTAGGCCTGAATGTCACATACTCGTTCTTCCCGTCTTCCCGTAACCGCGTCACTTCCCCATAGTTCAGATTCGTACTTAACAGTACCTGCTCGCGTGTCACAATGCCAGAAAGCTTCATACCTGCCTTGTAGAGGTAGAACCCGGGGTACTTGACTGGCCCGGTGACCACGATCGTGTTCGGGAACCGGTCCAGATCGGCGTCTATCGACGTGTCGTCGTAGCGGTAGAGCACAACCCTGTCGAACTCGGCAAGGGGAATGTCGGCTCCCACCATCACATCCTGAGGAGAGAAACTAAAGGACCTGTCACGCCCGGAATAGTCCATGCGGTACACGCGGCCATAGGCAAGGTCGGTCTCCGGCAACACTTGTGCCTTGGCAAGGAGTGCGGCAAGGGTCTTTACGGAGGCGATCTCGTACTTGCCAGGGTATTTTGCTGGCCCGGTGAGTTGTATTTGCCCAATGAGGAGGTTAGTGCTTGCGCCCACATAGAAAAGGTCGCCGTCAGAAACAGGCGAGGAAGCGAACGCAGCATTGGCAAGGTCGCCGTTGGAAAGGCTCCGTCCTGCCTCGGAGAAGGTGAGTTTTGTCACGCCAGAGTACCTTGCGGACGGCAAAACTCCTCCTGCCAAAGAAAGGGCAGAGGAAACGCCGGTGGGCCCTGCCATTTCGTAGATGCCTGGCCTGCGAATTTCTCCCGCAAGCGCGACGACCGGTCCAATGGCCGGCACATAGATTGAGTCGCCCTCTTTTATCCGCAGGTCCATCGTGGCGCCGTTGATGAGCATGTCGTAAAAGTCGATGGTCTTGGTGTCGGCGCCTCGCTTGAACTTTACGGAGCGCAAGCTGCCCGTTTTTTTGATGCCACCCGCCCTTGAAAGCACGGTGAACACCGTATCGACGCCGGTGGCCAGGACGGTGCCGGGGCCACCCACGTAGCCGGAAACGCTCACGGGGAACTGGCGCAAACTTGCCAGTGTCAGGCTGATTTCGAGCTTCTTGTAGCGCTTGTCCAGCATGCTCTTTATTACTGATTTTACGGCATTGAGATTTTGGCCCGCCGCAGCTACCTGACCAACGGGTGGCAGGAACAAGGCGCCGTTGCGGTCCACCGTAAGCGTGTAGGAAGCTGAGAGTTCCTTTATGTCGACAGGATCTCCCCACAGATACAGAATGAGCGAGTCTCCCGGCCCGAGGGTGTAATCGTCGCCGATGGCAGCGAGCGACGGCGCCACGGGATTGTCAAAAAGCGAGTAGCCAAATTGGGCGAGGGCCTGTCCCTTTACGCCGAGTGCGTCCATTTGGTTTGAGAACATCGTTTCGATTTGAGAAGGTTGCGGCGCAGGTTGCGCAGCTACAACCGCCGCGGACCCCTGCCCTGCTGGTGACGCCAAGGAGTTGACGGTGGGCAGCGCAGGCGCCACGGTCGGCGCGGCACCGCCTGACAGGTCGGTCGCCATGCCCGAAGCGAGAGCACTTGGCACTCCCGAGATTTGTGCTCCTGCTGAGACGAGCGCAAGGACGCCGCACAGAGTGGCGGCTAGCAGCAGTTGTATCGATTTTGGCGTCTTTTTCATCTTTTTCTCCAAGAGTTTTTCATAAAGTCATTTCCAAAGCTATTTGAGAAGGTACCCGACAGGATATCACGATCTGATGCGATAAACAGGATAACTAACTCGAAGTGTTGCTGTGATTATTTCTGTCCGGAGATTTTGCGCAACACATCAAACGCCCCAGGCGCCCTTATCCACGGCTCGATCGAATCGACAAAGTACGCGGCCGCCTCACTTTCTTCACCGGGTGTATAGTAGTCCGGGACCGCTTGGACCTTTTTCCTTCCCAACAAATAGTCGACGATAAAAGGATTCGCCAGTTTGGCTCTGTCGAACGCGTGCTTCAGTTTGGGCATATTGGTGGGATCGGTCTTGATATACAAGAGAAGTTTGCTGTAGAGCATAAAGGCGGTCGCTTCTGAGTACGTGTCCAGAAGCGCCTGCGCTTTTTCGGTTTGGTCGCGGCACAGAAGCCAGTCGAGCAAACCATAGCGGAGGCCCTGATTATCGTTGGGATTGAGCTCGAGCAGTTCTTCATATATTCGGATGGCATCTTCCTCTTTCTGCGTTTCCCACAAAAGATCGGCGTAGCCGGCGCTCAAGCGCATGTAAACTCGAGTTTCCCAAAGCCCCCAAAAGGAGCCTTTATTTTCGACAAAGAATTCCGGCCCATATTTTCTGCGGAACGCCTCTATCCCCTTGGTATAAAACTCAGTCTTTTTCTTGACCGATTGGTATTCCTGCGCAAGTTGATAATAGGCGTCTGCACAATCGGGATCTAATTCGAGCGCTTCTTGCGCAAGTTTCTTGCGCTGGGCACTCGACGGGGAGTCGTAGGCCTTCTCCATAAGCGCCAGAGCCTTTTCTTCGCTTGTCATTTCTTGCTCCTCGCCAGTCAACTCGACACAATCCACATGAACGGCCGTACTAATCCACAAACCTCATTATTGAGGTAATCTTCCGCCAAAGACCATTCGGCCGTCTATTCTTTTTGCTCTTCCAGATTCTGTGCCTGCTCTTCCAAACTTTGCAGCAACTTTAGTAGATCATCTGATTTAAGTGGCCCGGAAGCGACAAACACCCTCTCTTCAGGGTTTATTCCTTCCCGAGCCTCTATTGTGAGGTATTTGTCACCTACCGTTATAGCATTGTCTACCAGGCTCGGATCTTTTCCTTCATAACGAATTAAGAAGCGACACCCGATTGGCAATACTCTAACAGGGGAAAGGGACTTCTGGAAGAAAGCCGAAGCTTGCAGGCTCTGAGAAAGACTTCCGAACGTCGACCGATTTAGCAACTCGCCAAATGCAATCTGTAGCTGGACAATGCATTGAGCCTCTTCGAACTGCACCACTCTTACAAGGCTACTTTTGGCACATCGCGTTTCACAAGCCAAAATCAGATTCTCCAGTTGTCCCTCCAGCACTCTTGCGTCGTCAGAACTCCCCCCAACAGTGACAATTAGCCTTCGCTCTTCGACAAGTATTCTGTCAATTACTCTTACATTCCCACCAAGGGTCACTCTACCTGGCGAAAACTCAAGGCCTCGATTTCCTGGTGCTAATTGTGCATTTGTTACTTCACAGCCATAGCGACTTCTTATTTCGGAAGCAAATGATCCGGTCAAGAGTGACAAAAAATCAATTTCATCGACGCGAAATATGGTTATTAGTGTTGACCTGAGATCAATTTGACGCATATTTGCTTCACTCCCTCACGTATTCTCCGGTATTTACAACTCTACAGTTCTACAGTCCCTTGTGGTTGCATAAATGCCACTTCATTAAGCGACCTGCCCGATCCAACGTCGCTGCCAACCACAGGCCAATACAGATTATTCTGCTTGTGAACAAACGAGGATACAGTGACAGAATTGCAGACCACTGCTGCCTTTGATACCGCTGAAACTAGCTGGCTTGTAGCTTTTTCAACTAAGTTGGAGTACAGATTTCGCTCGATGAGCGAAGTGAGAAACTGATTAAGCGAGCAACCTTCTTCACGCGCCCTCTGCGCAGCCATCCGGTGGGTCTCCGGCGACAAGCGCAACGAGATATTACCCTTAAATTCTCTATCAATAAGCGGCACTGGCGGCTCTTTTCCCTCTTCCTTCAGGATTTCAATTCCTTCTTTGACAATATCCTTTATGTTCTTATAAGCGCCTTCAGGCGTATCGTCGAAGGAACTTAAATACGGAAACTCTGCCACAGTACCGATATAGGCATCATCTTCGTCAGAGTAGAAAATGTGATATTCATACTTCTCCACCATGTCTTTCATTGGTCCTCTCCCACTCTTCTGCGCAAAAGATTTGCAACCTGTTTCTGCTCATACGGTTTCGCATCACCGGACTTATCCGGTTGGATATTAACAAGCGAACCGGTACATCGATCAGTATAGATTCTGTGACTCGTTGCATTCTGTCTCTTCAGGTCATTGATAGCATCCAACAAGCCTGTTGGGGAACCAAGTATCCCCTTCTTCTGTTACGCTCCTTGATTAACGTGCTGATTCAAAACATATTCGAAACGATGGTGCCCTAGCTTCTATCCCCGTAATTCTTCTCGATCCACTCGCGGTAGGCACCCGAGCGTACGGAGGCGATCCACCCGGGGTTGTCCAAATACCAGCGCACCGTGTGGCGCAAGCCCTCGTCAAAGCTCACCGACTGTTTCCAGCCAAGCTCGTTTTTCAGCTTGGAGCAGTCTATGGCGTAGCGGCGGTCATGGCCGGGCCGGTCTTTGACGTACGTGATGAGCTCTTCAAGCTGCCGCACGGGCTTGCCGGTACTTTCGGCCACCATCTCGATAAGCCGGTGGAGGAGCCTGATGTTCTCCCACTCGTTCTCGCCCCCGATGTTGTAGGTCTCCCCGATGCGCCCGCGCGTCATGATGGTCCACACCGCAGCGTTGTGGTCGACCACGTAGAGCCAGTCGCGGATGTTCCTGCCGTCGCCATAGACCGGCAGGGGCTTGCCTTCCAGCATATTGAGGATCATAAGCGGGATGAGTTTTTCCGGGAACTGATAGGGCCCGTAGTTATTGGAACAATTCGAGATGGTGACAGGAAGGCCATAGGTATGGCCATAGGCTTTGACGAGGAAGTCGCTTGAGGCTTTGCTCGCAGAATAGGGCGAGCGCGGATCGTAGGGTGTGGTCTCCTTAAAGGCGCCTTCCTCGCCGAGGCTGCCGTACACTTCGTCGGTCGAAATGTGGTGGAAGAGCACACTCGAGGCAGTAGACGGGCCTGTGTCAGCGGACCTGCCCGTGGCGCCTGTCTCTTGCGCAGCGCCATCGCCATACCTGCCCTTCCATGCCTGCCGCGCCGCTTCAAGAAGCGTGTACGTGCCCATCACGTTCGTTGTGATAAAGGATTGCGGATCGAGAATCGAGCGGTCCACATGGCTCTCCGCAGCAAAGTGCACCACCGCGTCGATGTCGTACTCCGCAAACACCTTCTGTACCAGCGCCGCATCGCGAATATCGCCATGCACGAACACATAGCGGTCGGGATACACCGCCGCGATATCGGCAAGGTTCTGCGGGTTCCCCGCGTAGGTGAGCGCGTCCAGATTGACAACCCGACCGCCAAATCCTGCATCCGAGAATAGGTAGCGGATAAAGTTCGACCCGATAAATCCCGCCCCGCCGGTTACAAGGATATTGGAAAACGAACGCAACTCACTCATCACTGTTCTCTCTTCGCTCTTTCTTGTTGAGCTTCTTCGCGCTGTGGGGCTATAACTCCAAAACCTGGCTTGATTTTTTCTTTGGAGAGTATGAAAAATCGAGAAAAGCTGAACAAGACAGCAAGATGCCTTTTGGCATGATTCATTCTACCCCAAACAGACCATTAGGAGATGATCCCATTTGAGTAAGAATTTGGTATGAGCTTCAATATTCTTCGCCCTGTATACTCTGAATGCCATACACCTTCACAACCCCTGACCAAAGGACATTTCGATTCATACTTTCAGCAACCCAATCATGAGCGTTCTGGCTAAACCGCGTAAACAAATCGTCGTCAGAAAATAACCTTTCAATGCTCGCTACGAAAGCCCCAACATCCCTATTTGGAACTACAAACCCCGTTTTACCATTTTGATTGACCCAACCGACACCTGAGCCAACAATGTCGAAGCATACCGCAGGCAGCCCAAAATATAGCGCTTCAGCCAAGGCCAAACCAAAAGCCTCATTCTTTGTAATCGATGGAAAGGCAAAAACTCTTGCGCATCTTAAGTACTTACATTTATCTTGCTCTGAAACCGAGCCCACAAATCTTACATTATGTAAATACCTAGCCTGCTTCTTTAGCTTATTTGTTTCAGGTCCATTCCCAGCAATTATGAACTGTCGGCTCGGCAACCTGCGCGCAGCCTCAATAAGATACTCAAGGCCCTTGTATTTTCTATGGACACCAACAAAGAACACAAAATCCTTTCTTTCATAATAGTCTTGATTATAATCGAGTCCCAAACTCTGGTATTTTTCTCCATCTACAACATTTGGGATGATAGTGATTTTGCTCCTGAATGGCTTTAGGTATTTCGAATAATTCGCATAATTCTCACTAGTAGCAATAATTCCAGCACATATCGAAAGCATCCTTTTCTGAAAAGGGCTGTAAAAAGGCATCAGCCATGCTTGCCTAATTATGTCTGAGTGCCAATGTACAACAATTTTTCTTTTCTTCTTATCTTTTCTCATGCTCAAAAGCAAATAGCATGTCGCAATAGGATTCGGCAAATGAATATGAATTATGTCAGGATCTCGTTCAGAGAGAACGTCTTCCAATACTTTTTTATAATGCATTGGAATGGCCTGTGACCATACCTTGGCAACAACTCCAACTCTGAACACGCTTACCCCTTCAAATACTTCTTTGCGCAAAGACCTTCCTTTAGAATAACAAAGAACTGTTTGCTCTACTGAATGCTCCTTCAAACACTCAGAAATATCATAAGCTACTTGCTCTATACCCCCAAAATGTGGGGGATAGTAAGGTACAATTTGTAGGACTCGCAACATGTTAGCACCTTTCTTCACAAGAATTACGCCTTTAAACGTCATATCCTACACTTGAAATGCGTTTTGAAAGATATACCTAATCTCATCCCTATATGTTTCCATTGAAAACCTTGATGAATAGTTAAGACAGCCTCTTACCATTCTTGCATATTCATAAGGATTAGCCAACAGATAATCAATCTTGTCGGCTATTGATTTCGGATCCTTAACTGGCACATGAAACCCCGTGAGACCATTAACAACGAGTTCTCTTTGACCTCCAATATCAGTAGTAATTACTGGCACACCGCACGATAAAGCCTCAATAATATTCATTGGGCATGCTTCCTCAGCAACAGAAGCGCACACCAGTATAGTTATGTTACCCTTTAGCTCATCCTCAATGTTTGAGTTAAAACCACATAGCATTACATCTTCACTCAGGGCCACAGCTTCACTTAGCGATCGCTTCAATTCATCCCTATACGCACCCTCGCCCCAAATGTTATATTTTATCCCTTTCCGAATAAATTGATGGGATGCAATAAAGTATTCAATACCTTTCCATTTTAGCAATGAAGAGACTGACGCTATTACGGGGTTCTCAAGCTTCCTACGCACGTACTGCTCAGAATAATTTACAGCTCCAATGCTAGTGCAATTGTATAATCTTACGCATGACTTGAGATCTATGTTTTTCATCACAGCGTCTGATACACATATAATTGTACTTGCACCCTTTAGAGGCCTACTGATAATTTTGTAATACAGACTTTGCTTTGAATCAATTGAATGTGCATGATAAATGTACTTAGTGCCCAATAGCTTTTTCACAATATACGCGACTATTAGCCCCTTTTTTGTAGTTGCATAAATTACTAAATTCCTTCTTGATAATTTTCTCGAAAAGATAAACCACGATGCTATTATTATGTTCAGGATGACAAGAATCGGAGTAATGCAAACTTCGGTTATTGAAAATGAAAAAGAGGACTGCTCAGCTTGCTTGATTGAACCGAACGCATATATCTTAATAAAATCATCAACATAGTCTTTTGCTCTCCTCACAAACTCACTCTTGCCCCTTGTATCGAGTAACATAACCCTATAATCGTCCTTCAAAGCGCAAAGAGTATTAAGTGTGACTCTTTGACCACCACCAAACCTTGCTTTAGATGAATCTTCAATTACTAACACGCTCTTCATCAATACTCCCCTGCAAATATCTAGGTTTAGAAGAATACTCCGTTTTCCTTGCAGCTCCAAGTAAGAGAAACATCATGAATAGATTATTGGAGCTCAGAAAATCTCCACCACCGACTGTCCAAGACATAATATTTTGAAATAGGAAATACTTCCATAGTATCACATAAAGTGGCTTCTTCCTTTTTTTGAAAATTGACAAACCAAAGAGCCCATAGAATATCAAACCTACGGTACCTGAGGAAACTAGAATCTGAAGCCAAAATGACTCAGCAAAACCCGAATTAGTCTTTTTCATGAGGAAGCGCGGTTCAAATCCAAACCCAACAAACAGCCCAGATATATCCTGGCTAAGTGCATAACCTATAGCATCATAATTCCTTATGCGACCAATGGCAGAAGCATCAAGTCCATTATCTCCTATTGTATTAGTTAGCCTAGTTAGGACTGTGGTCGTACTGCCAAGAATAATATTGTAAGATACCAACGCAAAAAGCATAAGCACTACCATCCACAATTTACTCTTGAATTTTAGCAATCTTAAGGTGTAGTATAGATATGCAAGGAGAAACGTCAAAAATCCGACTCTAGAGAATGAAAGAAAAACTGTGATCGCAATAATAAGAGTGTAAGCAAGATTGTTTTGGTTTGACTCCTGCAAAAATATGAAAACAAAAAGAGCCCAAGCACAAAGCAGGTTGCCCGACCCTCCTCCTATGTATTGTAGGTAGAATGGCTTATTTGATAAGTCGAACGCAGCGCCAAAAATTGGCTGCATTCTCAATCCAAAATCATAGCCCCACAAATAATCTTGTGCACTGGGATGCCGTATAAAAAAGTAAATAATCATTGTCATCAGCATAAATGCGAAATTGATAAGAAGTGGATAAACAATGACTTCTTTAAGCCTACAAGCATCGAGCCTATACCCAATTATATAGAATCCCAAATATGATAATGTCCTAAAGTAGTAAATAATTGAATAATATGGTAACGTGGCATAACGAACCATATTTATGATTGAGCTAAGGAATACAAGATAGAAAATGAAAAAGGCCAGTATCTTTGCGCTGCGTGATAAACTTAGAGCTAAATGCCTTCTTAAAAAATACAACGTAAGATAAACGGTAATTGCGATCTCTCCGATCATGATGCCGCTATCGCCTATCCTTATCTTAGGCAATATCAAGAAAAGGAAAGCAATCATTTCACCCATTAATCTCGGTTTCCTTGGCCAATGAAGAAAGAAACCGAAATCTCTTTTCTTCGCAGTTAGTCAGGCTGGCAAATGTCTCAATATCTCTTTGAGGTATCCGCCTATGAGCAACCTTATCAAGAAATAACTCTATACACTCTGCTACGTTTTTGTCCGCGCTCTTGTCATTTGGCAGGACGAGAACCCACCATGGCAAAATCTCTATTTCGCTAAACATTGTATCATTATATCCAATAATGATAGGAAGCCCCATGGCGATATACTCACGAGTCTTTAAGGGGCATGCTTCTTTGAGATTCTTTCTATACAAACCCATAGTCCCTATTGCGGCATCGCATCTCTGACACAACTCCATATACTCACTGCGCTTCAGGTAGCCATGGTACTTTACGTTGCTCAGACCATTATATGTATCATCGGAGCGATTAGCAGTACCGACAATATGGTAAGTAATTTGAGGCGTTAGGGCCGCAATCCTCTCAATACGATCTAGCCCATGCCACGCCTGATTTGGCGTTCCAATAAAAACCAAATTATGGCTGTTGTTTTTACATACTATCTCTGACAGCGTACTATCATATCGAATGATGATTGGGTTTGGACAGACGATACTTGGTTTATTATAGGGATTCATATATTTCTTCTTCTGTAACTCATGCGTTACAAAAACTATTCCTGATGTCCTCCTATAAACTATTTTTCTTGAATAGAGATTGTACAGAAATTTTAGCCTAGCATACAGAGAACGATTAATTCGCAATTCCTCGACATCATCTGTATTGCTCTCTATAACGCACTTATATCTATTTAGAATAAATAGTTGTGTGATACTAAGCACCTCGAACCTTATATAGACCACATCAGGGTCATACTGACCAAGATCCTTCAGTAGCTGATGGTCGTAAAAAGTCCTAATGAGCTTCCGTATCCCGCACTTCCTGCTGTATTTATTGAATATTCTTACATTGTTGCCTTTTCCCTTCCAGTAGTTCACTTGATAAGATATTTTGCTGGTAACTCCGTCGTTTAGATCAAAATTCCATGTACAATAGTATGCTATCTTCATTGTTGATTTGAATCTCCTCTGGAGTTACTACGTAAATATTCGACATTATCGTTACTCTGCAGAAAAGCCCCATACCTTTGGCCACATAAGTCCGTTAATGGCGCTGTGGCGGTAAAGCATAGTCCCAGTACTCTCATAACTTAAACACTTTCTCGTCTTCAATATTTACACTCTTCACCATATTCTTAAGATCCACCACAAGCTTCGCCTTCTCAACAATATGCTCGACATCGAAGCATGAATGCGCTGTCGTAAACACCACGCAATTAGCATTCTCAATAAGCTCATCGGTCAGCACTACTCCTGTCCACTTTTTGCCATGCTCGTCGATCACTTCCGGGATATAGGGATCGTAGTAAAGCACATTAGCTCGTTTTTTTGCACATTCTTCCATGACAAGCAAGGCAGGGCTCTCCCGCGCATCATCAATATCCGCTTTATAGGCAACGCCCAAAAACAAGATGGTAGAACCATTCATAGGTTTACCCTGACGGTTGAGCGCATAGGAGATTTTGTTCATTATGCGATACGGCTGCAGATTATTGATTCTCCCTGCCGCGTCGATCATGGTGAGGTCAAAGTTGATTCCTTTTGCGACATATTCAAGGTAGAATGGATCGAGCGGAATGCAGTGGCCACCAATCCCAGGGCCAGGGTAAAAGGCCTGGAAACCGTAGGGCTTGGACTTGGCTGCGTCAATGACTTCCCAGATATTTATGTCCATCTTGCCGGCAAGCAAGGCGAGCTCATTGATGAGGCTTATATTGACGAGCCGATAGGTGTTCTCAAGGATTTTCACCATTTCAGCGACACGCGGCGAGCTCACAGGATAGAGCTTTTGAATCGCTTTGCCGTAGAGCGCGACCGCAATCTTTTGTGCTTCTTCTCCAAGGCCTCCCACAACCTTCGGCGTATTCTCTGTTTTGTAGTCCTTATTGCCTGGATCGACACGCTCAGGGCTAAAGCACAGCCAGAAATCCTCGCCTTCTTTGAAGCCCGACTCGCGCTCAACAATCGGCTTTACCACATCTTCTGTCGTCGTAGGATAGGTCGTGCTTTCGAGGCTAATGAAGACACCTCTTTTCATATTCCTACCGATATCGACACATGCTGATTCGATAAAACTCATATCGGGCTTCTTAAAATGGTCGAGCGGCGTCGGCACGCAGATGATGAGTACATCACACTCACCAATGCGAGAGGCGTCACCGGTTGCTGACAGTTTTCCTTCTTGCACACACGCCTTGAGCACTGCATCCTCGACATCCTGAATATAGTTCTGGCCCGCATTGACTTCTAAGACTTTCTTTTCACTCTTCTCAATGCCAAGAACCTTTATACCTTTCTTAGCAAAGCTCACCGCGAGCGGAAGGCCAACATAACCAAGGCCAATAACGCCTACAGTCTCTTCGTTCTTTTCAATTTTGCTCAATAATTCTTTACTGCTCATTATGCTTCCTCAATTCCTTTCTCTATTTTTCGATATCTTTTGCCACATTCTGGGCAAACAAGTCCTTCAGTGAGCTTTGCGCCACAGTAGCAGACCCAACCATGCTGACGTGCAGGATTACCATATACGAGCGCATAGGCTGGCACATCCTTGGTGACTACGCTCCCTGCACCCACAAAGCAATACGCGCCTAAAGTAATACCACAGACGATAGTCGCATTGGCGCCTATGGAAGCGCCACACTGCACAATTGTCTTTTTATACTCGTGTTTTCGCTCGACAAAAGCACGAGGATTGATGACATTGGTAAAAACCATAGATGGCCCGCAGAAAACATCATCTTCAATATCCACGTCATCGTAAATCGAGACATTATTCTGTACCTTTACCCCGTTGCCAAGCACAGCTTTGCCGCCGACATTGACATTTTGACCGAGCGAGCAATTCTTGCCTATTTTCGCCCCCGCCATGATATGCGAAAAATGCCAAATACGGGTTCCTGAGCCAACCTGTGCACCTTGGTCTACATAGGCGGACTCATGCCGCACAAAGGTACTGCCATCGGCTGAAGGCATCGTAATAAGATCGCTCATTATTGAACCCCATAAAACGAAGCGATGGCATCGCACACATAGTCCACTTCATCATCGGTGAGCTCTGGGTACATTGGGAGCGCCAAAATTTCTTTGCAGATGCGCTCCGCAACAGGAAAGTCGCCTTCTTTGTACCCAAGATAGGCAAAACAAGGCTGCAAATGAAGTGGCTTGGGATAGTAGATGGTGGTGCCTATGCCTTGTTCTTTGAGATACGCGGCAAGTGCGTCGCGCTGTGGAACAAGGATGTTATAGACATAATAGACTGGGTGAGCATCACAGCGTACATTTTGGACTCGCACGCCCGGAATCGACCTCAGCCGCTCGGTATAGTGCTGTGCATGCCGCGCTCGAGCTGCAATAGCCTTCTCCGTGGAGGTGAGCTTTACTCGTAAGATTGCCGCTTGCAGCGTATCGAGTCTCGAATTATAGCCAATGTACTCATGATGATACTTGGCTGCTGTGCCGTGCACGCGATACATCTTTATCTTGCGATAAAGCTCTTCATCGTTTGTTACCATGAGACCCGCATCGCCATAGGCGCCCAAAGTCTTTGTGGGAAAGAATGAGTAAATGCCAATATTTCCTACCGTTCCCGCCTTCTTCCACATGCTGTCGACAAACGATTCCATGCCCCAGCCCTCTGCGGCATCTTCGAGCACTTTAAGATTATTGGCGCGTGCAAGATCCATAACCTCTTGGAGCGATGTTGGTTGCAGAAAAAGATGGACCGGAATAATTCCTTTTATTCGCGAATTCACCTTTTCAGCGGCCTGGCGCATGTCCATATTGAGGGTTTCTTCATCCATGTCCACAAAAACTAGCTTTGCGCCGAGACGCGCAAGGCAGGATGCCGAAGCAAAAAACGTATAGGTGGGCGTCAGCACTTCAGCACCATCGCGGAATCCGAGGATATCGCTTCCAATCACGAGCGCATCAGAACCAGAGGCTACACCAACTGCATACTTTGCTCCAAGCCACATTGCTGCTTCTTTTTCAAAGGCAGCCACATCCTCCCCAAGAATAAAATCTCCGCTCTCAAAGACATTCTGTACCGCGCGGTCGAATTCATCTTTGCGTGCATGATATTCGCGCACCGGCGTATAAAATGGAACTTGCATATCAGCCTTCTTTTGCAAAGATATCAAGCAGTGTTTGTACGATGAATTCACCTGCGTGTCCATCACCATAGAGCTGAACTGATTCTCCATAACGAGGCATCGATTGAAGTGCCGCAAGAATTTTTTCTGTATTCGCACCAACGAGCGTATTCCAGCCATGCTGTACAAGCTCTATCCATTCTGTCGAATCGCGCAGTGTAATACATGGTTTATCAAAGAAATAGGCCTCTTTCTGCACACCACCAGAATCAGTCACCACAAATTGACATCGATCCTCAAGTACTAACATATCGAAATAGCCAACAGGATCGATAACATGAATATGGGCAGCAAACTCAAGTCCTTGTTGAGCAAGAATCTTTCTCGTCCGAGGATGAAGCGGCAAGATTACAGGTATTGCATCAAACTCATTGAGGGCCTTCACAATTGTTGCAACTCGCATCGGGTCATCAGTGTTCTCTGCACGATGCAAGGTCACAAGATAAAACGGCCTTTCTATAAGCGATGCAAGTGTTGCACTCAGAGGCATGGCTTTTTGCTGTTGACGGTAATAGAGTGACGCATCGAGCATCACATCGCCAGAGAGAAAGACGGCTTTTTGATCTGCGCTTGGCGAGGTTGGCTGCGCGTTGGGAATGCCTTCATGTTCTAGATTTCTTATTGCTGCCACGGTCGGACAAAACAACACGGTGGAGAGTCTGTCGGCGATGATACGATTTTGTTCTTCTGGCATTGCCATCATGAAAGAGCGCAGCCCTGCCTCAACATGTATCACAGGAATATGCAGTTTTGACGCAGCCAAAGCTCCCGCAAGTGTCGAATTTGTATCGCCATAAACAAGCACTACATCAGGCTTTTGCTCAATCATGACCCGTTCAAGCTCTGTAAGCATCGCGCCGGTCATAACTCCATGTGTTCCAGAACCTATCTGCAAGTTAATGTCAGGTTCAGGTATTTCCATCTCCCGGAAAAAGACCGCTGACATATTGTCGTCATAGTGCTGACCGGTATGCACAAGATACTCGTGTACCTTCCACTGGTAGCTACTGCTACGGATAAGTCGAGATATGACTGCTGCCTTTACAAATTGTGGTCGGGCCCCAATCACAGTGAGAATAGACAACATCAGAAGACACCTTTCATTTCGGAAGTAGAAAACTCCACGGGAAGCGTGACTGGTTGGCCTGTCTTTTGGCTTTTGTAGATGGCAAGGATAATTTCGAGCGCCTTCTTTCCTGCTTCACCGTTCACAAGTGGCTCGCGATTGTGTTCGAGCGCATCGAGAAAATCAGCATAGAGCGCCGTATGGCCAAAGCCGTAGACTGTTGGTGGGTCCTTTGCGTTAGGGTCGAGTACCTTATCTTCAGCATCACCTATGATCGACGAATCCGCAAAGCGCCATGTTTCGATTTTATTGACCGCGAGCCCGCCGATAATC
The DNA here is from genome assembly GCA_017849315.1 of Treponema sp. Lineage (GTDB taxonomy): Bacteria > Spirochaetota > Spirochaetia > Treponematales > Rectinemataceae > JAFIHQ01. Next base: position 7,183 of record JAFIHQ010000049.1, on the reverse strand, counting down.
ACTGTACCCTTCTCGCCAAAGAGCGAAAGTGTTTCATTGAGGTTTTGAGGAAACACGTCGGCGCTACCTTCAATTATGCCCACAGCCCCACTCGCAAACTCGACGATCGCCGCGCCAAAATCTTCCGCCTCAATCGGCCGCAAAAAGCGCCTCGTGGCTGCTTGTACCCGCACTGCATCTTCGCCCATCATCCACTGCAAAAGATCGATTCCATGCGTGCACTGGTTCATGAGGGTCCCTCCGTCGAGATCCCAGGTACCACGCCATGGAGCTTGCTTGTAATAACTTTCGTCCCTATTCCAGCGCACTTGAATCATGCCATGCAGTATTTTGCCAAAGCGACCTGCTTCCAGAGCAGCTCGCGCACGCTGCACTGGCGCATTGAACCTATTTTGAAAACATACCGCGAGCTTTCTATTATTGCGCCTCGCTGTTGCTATCATCGCATCTGCATCGTGTGTGGAAAGCGCCATGGGCTTTTCGCAGATAACATTACTTCCCGCCTCAAGACAAGCTATCGCGATCCTTGGATGGTACCCTGATTCTGTCGCAATGGCACAGATGTCGGGCTTTTCTTTCTTGAGCATCTCACGGTAGTCTGCGTAAATCTTCACGTCTAAGCCACTAGAACCTGTACGATATTCCTGCGCGCGCCTTTGTGCACGATCAATGACAGGATCGCAGCACGCGACAAGCTGCAGCCGTTCTTTGTTCGCGAGTGCGGCTTCGATGTGTTTGGAACTAATACGGCCACAACCAATGAGGCTTAACTTCAAAACTTCTTGCATTCGTTTTACCCTTTGTGAAATCTCTTAAGAACTCGATTCCTAACGCTTCGGTCCCATTCCCGATTTTCTTCTTCTCACCATCCTCCGAGTGTATGCCCTAAAGAATTCGTACGATTGGAGCTTTAGGATCTTACTAAATCCCAGGAACGCAGCGAGTGACAACAATCCAACAATTATTACCTTTACTGCCAGCACAAAGAAGCTATTCACGGAGGCAGCTGAAGCGTTCTCAAAATAGGGCAGCGAGAAATAGCAAATCAAAGCAATAGGAATGGCGCTTATAACTGTCTTGCCAACTTCCACGACAAGGGCTTTGGAGAATGGGTTGATGTATTTTCTTACCAAAATCACATAGAGGACAAAACTCAAAGCCATAACAATCGAAGTCGCCAGGGCAATGCCGCCTGCGCCTAAAACCTTAGAAAGCTCAATGTTAAGGACAATATTCAAACCCACCGATATCGCACTGATAATCACGGGTGTCGTGGTGTTCTTAAACGAATAGAAGACCTTGGACATAATGGGACATATCGCATGGGCAAAAAGCCCAAGAACATACATCTTGACCACAAAGGAGGTCAGCTCCGTCGCCTGTGGATTGAAGGCACCGCGTTCAAAAAAGAGCCGTACAATGGGCTCGGACAGAAAGAAGATAAAGAACGAGGCTGGAATCATGAGGTAAAACGAAACACTCATCGTCTGTTCAAGTCGAGACCGATATTCGGCCTTGCCCGCATCCGTCAGCGCGAGCTCGGAGAAGGTAGGGAAAACTGCAGTCGCAATAGGGCCAGCAAACAGCGCCAGAGGAATCTGCCACACTCTTGCCGAAAAATTGAGCGCTGCGATCGAACCCGCATCCAACGATGAGCCAATCGTCTTGTCCACCATCTGGTTTACGATCGATATACCACCCGAGATCACGAGCGGCAGCAACAGCATACCAAACTGGCGAATCTCATGCCAATCCACACCACGGAAACCCAAATGGTGAAAAAAGCCCTGCCGGAACAGCACCAGGAACATCGCCACAAACGAAATGAGTGAACTTAAGGTTAAGCCCACCGTCCAGCTATTTATGCCAAGGTACTTATGCAGTAAGAAAAGGCTCAAGACAACCGCTACATTGCCTATAAGCGAGACCGCGATCGGCAGAAAGAACTGCTTCTGCGCCTGCAAAAGCCCCGTGAATATCGCCACAAGAATGTTCAAAAGGCCGTAGCCCACAAGGTAGCGCGTAAGTCTCACCGCAAGCTCAAAGCGCTCACCTGTAAAGCCATAGGCTATCAAGTGGACGAGTGTGGGCGCAAAAATCAGGATAACCACCGACACAGCCACGAACACCGAGCCCCACACCAAGAGCGCAGAATCCACAAACTTGCGGGCCGCTTCTTCGCTCTTGGACTTTCTTTCCAAGTAAAAGGGAATGACAAGCGTAGAAAAACCACCGGCAAAGAGCGCAAGAATCGACCCCGGAATCATCATGGCCACCACAAAGGCGTCGGTCTGTCCGGTAGCACCAAAGTAGTTGGCTATCAGGACTTCGCGGAAAAACCCGATGAACTTGCTCACCAAAGACAGCACCGAAATAAGGAGCGCCGCCTGAGTTATTGTTTGTTTCTTAAATACCGATGGGATGTGCAAATAGGACTCCGTGTTGTGGTTTCAGTTTTAGTTGATGTTTTTGTCGAATTCTCTTTGGAAACTGTTATGCTTGTGACGTTTACTTTTAAGAAGATGGGCGCAACTGGCTCCTTCCCTTGTACCTGCCGCATTGCTCCTCAAGAGGTCGGGCGGTACCAAGGAAGTGCTTTGTGTACGAAAGCAGCGGCCTTTCGCACTTGTCGCGGCCGAAACACGCTGGCAAGGTCACAAAGGCTTATGTGAGGTAAGCGACCAATCTCAGGGTTATAAACTACGGAGGAACAATGCCAGAAGCCTGCCCGCCCGGCCACTTTACCGAATGTTCAATCTTTGAACATTCGTTAGCTTATTGCAGAATCTTCCGTGCCGCAAGCTTTTTCTCCAAAATCTTTAAGGGAGACAACCATAAACACCAAACATCAGTATAGTATCTACTTAAGCTGCCCCAAGCCAAAACGGTGGACAAAACCCAAAGTCAAGCTAAAATAACTGCTCTTGTCTGTACCAAAAAGGCCCGTATCCAGCGCTCCTTCCAACCACAGAAGGTTTGTTGGTGTAACGGCATATTGGACAGACAACTGCGCCTCTCCTCCATACGTCACAGGGCCCTGCGGACCGAGCCAGTTTTTGTCATAAGGGCTCGCATAGGTGCGTGCTTCGGACTCAGCCCCTTGTATAACGAAATTCGCCCTTACACTCGATGCGACCCTTCCCTGTCGATATCGCAAGGCGCCGGAGAATATCATGCGGTCAGGTCCTAACGGATAGGCAAACCACGGCTCAACGCTGGCCCAGCCAAAATGCTCCGACTGCAGGAAATATCGCGTAAAATATGCCTCGTTGGGAGCGCCCGCGTTGCGCCTGAACAGGTACGTCGAGGCCCAATACCACTCGAACGAACTCACCAACCTGCCCTCGAGCTGCTTCTGACCGAGCCGGACGGCGTAGTCCTTTCTAAAAAGGCGCTGATGCGCTACATCCCCCGAAGGCTCATCAGGAAGAATCGCCCATTCCAGCCCGGCATGGAAGCCGAAGGCGTTCGGATTAGAGGAGGCAGCCTCGGTGCCCAAGCGGAAGTCGTCCATCAAAACTTCCGCAAATACGCGCAGCACCTCATCAGGCTGTACCGACAAGTCGAGCTGAGCCATTACGTTCGATCCTGAGGCGAAAAGGTGGTGATACACCAAGAAAGGCCCTATGTCCTGAAAATCCAGTGGCGTGCGCGTCACAAGGTTGTACTCGGAAATTCCAACTGACCAGGCTGCAAACGTGGCACGGACGCTATGCATAAAGAGATATTTACCATCGTTCGCCCGGTTTGGTACGTTAACGGCAAGAAAGTCGTAGGTCAGCGAGCCCGATGTTCGCGAGCCAGCGCCAAGCGGTGCGGAGAGTTCGGCCAGGACGTGGTCGTACCAGGGATTTTGACCGGACAGCGTGAGCGAATACTCGCCAGGTCCCAGGTTTATGGCACGCCGTCCCAAGGAGAAATACCAACCCTTGCCCTTACCTTCCAAAAACCCCACACTCGGATAATTATTGGAAACACAGAAACCGGACCAGTCGTGCGTCACAAGGAGATTCGTCTCGGCCCCGCCCATAAGAAGTTCGCCCACGTCCTGCTGCAATTCCAGGGCCATTACCGCGGAAAGCGGACCCACCTGAATCTGAAATCCCATGGTGACAAGAGCTGGACGGGCAAAAAACCAGGAAAGCTCGTCCGGACTGATGGCGTTGCCGGGGCTCAAGGCCGGGCGGTTTGTCCATTCCACAAGCGGCGCCACATCGACCCAGAGCCCTGCGCGCCACGACAAGCCAGCGGGTGAACCTGATGGCGATTCGCCCGCCGACGCAGTGAACGGCACAGCCAAGGCAAGTACAACAACAAAGAAGAGGCTCAGCAGAGACACAACCGTTCCATGCCACTTAAATCCTTTCATTTTCATAATTTGCCTCACTTGTCTTGCCTCGGATTCTCTAGCTCTGATTCTGTACCTCGGACCTCTTGGCTCAGGTCTCTTGCCTCAAGTCCCCTGCCTCAAGAGCGCCGCACACCTCAAAAGAATCAAACTCAAAAAGAATCAAAACAGAGTGAAAAGAGCCTGCTCACAATGAATACGAAATCCCCATGGTCAGCTGCAGGTCATGAATAGGCGCATTCGTGCTCACGTTGCCCGGGTTCTGAATGTGGATGTAGTCGAGCTCGCCATAGGCGTCCAGGTTGCGGACAATCGTGTAGGCACCTTTTAGCCCGAGCACAAGCGTCTTGGACACTGCGTCGCGGGTGGTACTGGCCGAGAGGTCGCGGTTGTTGCCCGTATTGTGGTGGGTAGTCGGCGTCGTATCCACCAGCTCAGGTGTGCCCGTCGTGGTCCAGAGCGTCCATTTGTCGTGCGTACCGTGGATCATGTAGAAGAAGTCGCCCTCCACGGACCACTTGCCAAAGCGCTTATAGCCAAGGCTGCCGTTATACACGATCGCGTCCCCGCCGTACTGGTAGCCCAGGAAGTCCTCGTCGTAGGCAATGCCGAAATAATTGGAGAAAAGCCGGGTGGCCACCACAAAGTTCAAACCCGGGTCGCCAAAGGGTTGCGGTGAGGTACCGCCATTGCCACTATCGCGCAGGTACAGATACGGGTCGGTGAGCGCCCATTCAACGGAGCCGTAGAAGGTCCCTTCTTTGAACGGATACCGCCCTTTCGCGCCGAGCATGTAGCCATAGGCGTTGGGCAATGAACCTGGCGTCCCGGGGGCGGGCTCTCCGGGGGCGCTAAACTCGTCCATGACGAACTGACCGTACAGGTTGACAAAATCAATCGGAGAATAATTCAATTCAAGAGAAAGAATTGAATTCGAATTGGCGCGAATATAGTAGTTGTGGAAGATAGCCGCGGGGTTCAGAACGCGTAAGTCCACCGAACCGTCCGCAGACTGATACATTATCCCTTCGGTGAGCACAAAGCCCACCTTGTTCTTGAACAGATTGAACTCGAGGCGGTGTGCCATGAACATCTTCATACCAGAAACCGGGTCGTTCTGAGATCTTCCCTTGCCGGTAAAGTTTCCGGCACTGTCCACAAGAGGATAGTAATTGCCCGGGTACGGGAAAAAAGAGGTCAGGAAGGTATATTTATAATTCTTGGTGTAGGCAGTAAATCTGCCAATATTCTGGTAGAGAAGCTGGTCGCCGATTACAAAGTTGCCGGATTCTCCCGGACCCCACGAGAGTTGCTCGCGCCCGATTTCCGCGCTCCAGCCGTCGCCGCCAAAGGCGCCGAATGCGCGGTATGGTCCATTAAAGTCGATGTCTTCCATGCCGGCGGGCGGGACCATGGGGATGTTGGAGGTAAAGGGGTACTGGCCAAAGAGGCTCGAGGTGGCGCCTTTGGCGGCGTCCCAGGCGTTGTAGATGTTGTTCATTACCGGTATGCTCGAGTAGCCATAAAAGCTCTTGCCCAGCGCGGTTTCCAGGCTCAGGTTGAGGAGGGGTTTGCGCTCGTTCGCGCCTACCACCCAGTCGGATTCGTCGGTAAAATCGGTGGTGTTGGTGTGGTAGTAGCCCTCGAGGGTCGCGTCGAGGCCAAAGCTGACGGTCTTTGTCGGTCTGGCCAGTTCCGTTGCCGCAAATTGATAAGTACTCACGGCATCCGCGGGCAGTTTGGCGGGGTCGATTCTATCGAGCATCTTGAGAAGCTCGTCCGCGCTCCACGGACCGGTGGTCGACGGAAGCGCAAGGCCCTGGCTTATATACAGCGCCGTGATGGCCTCGTACACATCTGAGTCGACCGGGTAGATCTTCTGCAGGTTGCGAGGCTGCGACTGTTGCTGGGGCGTCTGCGTTTGCTGTGTCTGCACCGGCGCTGCCTGTTGCGCCCCCACCGGTGGCTCTGCAAACGCCGCGAGGCACATGCAGGCCGTTAAGACGAGGGCCGCGACACCCTTCTTTACGTTTGTGCGACTTGCGTAACTTATACTTGTAAGACTCATGGTTGTAAAATCCTCCGCCTTTACCTTATTTGTCGCCCAAAATAAAAGCAAGTGCTCTGACCAAGGACGTCATAAGTATGGATGGACAACTTGGCGAGGTACGCCAAAGGAGGGTTGATTAGAGTAGTCATTTTGTACATTGTGCCCTTGATTACATGTACACTATTTTGTATACTTAGCTTGGAGGTTGCTATGATCAAATACATGCCTATCTCCGAAGCCCGTAAGAAAATCACATCACTGGACAAGGAAATTTCTTACGACGATACCATTTCCATCACCAACCACGGCAAGGAAGTCTATGCGCTCCTGCGATGGGATACCTACGAGAGCATTGCGGAAACCCTCGATATTCTTTCGGATGAGGCGCTTTACGATGATTTGAAGAAAGGCATCCAACAGTTCGAACGCGGCGAACTTGTCGATTTCGACACACTAAAGCAGAGCCTCGATGTACACGATTAGGCTCACCCTCGTTGCAGCGGACTCGCTCAAAAAACTCGACGCCACTACCCAACGACAGGTCATCCACAAAATCGAGTCGCTCAAGCAGGAACCTTTGCTCCTCGGCAAGCCATTAAAGGGGCCGCTAAAAGAGTATCGTTCTATCAGCGCAGCCGGCCAGCGCTATCGAATTGTCTACAAAGTGATCGAGTCTGAAATCATCGTCGTTGTCGTTTCAATCGGTATCAGAAAAGACGGCGACAAAAAGGACATTTATGCTTTGATGAAGAAATACATCAAAACAGGACTTCTGGAACAAGATG
>JAFIHQ010000048.1 GCA_017849315.1 Treponema sp. | reverse complement strand
TCCTTTCCATCCCACTCAAACGCCATGGGGAGCTTTTGACTGAATTGGCGAACCACAACCTCGTTCTTGCCCTTGCTTCTAATTATAAGGTTCCAGGTGTCCTCTTCTGACGAAGAAAAAACGAAGGAATAGCTGTCTTTGCGCCCGTCACCATCCGGGCTAAAAATCCTCGTAGTGTCTTGTAAACGAATCGTGGCTGACGGCGGCGTATCGTCGACATAGAAGTTATCAGAGAGTTTTTGCGGTTTGTAGCCATTTCTGTAAGTCAAGTCTATGCCAGCTTCATACATGCCGTCAGGAAGGCTCTTGCCCTGGGAATCCAAACCCGAAAACACATAACTCTGCTGAGGCAAATTGCTTGCCGTGCCAGAGACAGCCCATACTTCTTTTTTCTCTGAATTCAGAACGTAGATTCGCCAGGTTTCGAGCCCTTTAGTGGATTCAATTGAGGGAATAAGATGCAATGTATCTTTTATTCCATCATTGTTGGGGCTCATAACGCTGTCGTCTGTGGCGATAGACACTCGTGGGCGACTTGTGTCCACCGTAATCCCAGCCACTGTGCTCTCTACAACGTTTCCAGCCTCATCCTTGGTAACGAGGCTAACAGAATAGACACCATCAGGCACACGCTTACCGTCGTCCGCTGTACCATCCCAGGTAAAATCGCGAGGCGCGCTTCGGTCTTTGTATTCCTGCGTTCTTACTGCTTGGCCTGCACTATCCCGAATCACGACCTGCCAATCATTCTCTACCGAACCAGTGTTGCGGAAGACAAAGGTATCCTTGCTGCCGTCGCCATCCGGGCTAAAAATCATGGTGGTGTCCATGGGTCTGGCACTCGCCTGTGGGGCCTTGTTGTCTACCACTACGGTCATGCAACTCTGGTAATCCAGGTTGACGTTCCCGTTGTCGTCCCAAGCAATAAGGCTGATCGTGTAAGGTCCGTCGGGCACAATCCTGCCTGCATCATCATGGCCGTCCCAAATGATGCTGCCTGGAACTTCGACACTTTTTAGCTTATATGAAAGCGCATCGCCAAGAGTTCTTAGGTTTGTTATCTTTTCTGGCTTATCGTGCGAGGCCCCAAAGGTTCTCACGGTTTTTCCTGAAGACTTGTCCTCTATCGTCAACTTCCAACCCAAAATGTACCGCTCATCTGTAATAGAGAGGGGAATTTCCAGACTGTCTTGTCTGCCATCCCCATTGGGAGAAATATACGCAACACCACGGAAGGGCACTGGCAAACGAACCTTAATAACAGGGGGATTCTTGTCTTCTTTTCCAAAATCTATGTTGGCACCGGCACTTATACCATACAAGGAATCATAAAGTGGGGCTGCCGCCGCAGACAATGTAGCTGAGTTGGCAGTCTTGCCAAGAGGAATTCGGCCCGACAGGCCAAGCGTCGGCACTATGCTGCGACCAGAATTTGCCTGTAGGTCTTTGAGGCCAGCTGACCATCCCAGCCTAAGCATTAGTACCTGCCGATATTCGAGCCCAAGGCTAAACGATCCATTGAGGTCTGCAAAACTCGGAGTCCAGAGATCCATCCCGGCATCGATATTCCAGTTATAGGTCTCAACCAGATAGCCCCGTGCTCCAAGGCCGAGTGTAAACGTGGCGGGGTATGCACTGGAGGCACCACCAAGAAGTCCGGGTGGATAAGACGATGTCACATAACCTTTCCCCATATTGAGTAAGGCAAGACCCACACGTGCGTCTTTCAAACCACCAATATCTCCAAGCAGGCGAATCGCACCAAGATCGGCCCCAAGCCCCCACGCTGAAACACTGTTGTTGCTGCCAAGGCTTACGTGTACGGCGGTACCAAGATACAGATCAGGCAAGAGAGCTTTTGAGAAATTTATGTTGAAGGTTCCAAAGCTGCCAAGAGGCATACTGCTCATCGTTGCTGGAGCGGAAAAGACTTGCGCACTTGCACCCCACACCCCAAAAGGAACTGGACTGGAAAATGCGACGCCCCCTGCAGAACCAAAACCTTGGGTTCCGGCGCCGAAGTCCGTGAGCGCTGTATAACTTGCCTGCACTGCGTACAGCTGGGATCCTGCCTGGGCTGCAGGGTTCGTAAGGGTTGTCCAAGGGCCGTCCAGATCCGTGACGGTAAATGCACGAAACAGGCCCCACGGAGAATAGACCGAGGGGAGGAATATGGCTCCCTTTGCAGGATCGTATCCAAACGCCGATCCCAAAGCCAGGAAGAGCACACCAACTACAATGAGCCACTTATGGAGCCATCTATGCTTGGAAAAGGACATGGGTCCCCCCTTCTACGTCTATAGCAAGAATCAGGACAATAGTCATCACCACTTAGATATCACGCAAGGGGTAAAATGACTATTCCTACTTAAGACTATCGGCAAGAAATGAGGACTTTTTGATAAAGCGAAAGCTAAACTAACCCTTATTGATAAATGATGAGACCTGGCCGCGGATCAAGGCCCATCACCTCGGCAGGAGACAAAAGAGGTGAATCATACCCAGCCAAAGGAAAGTCTGATTTGAAAAACAGCTTGAATCCTTTTACCGGCATGTTGGTCGCCTCAGAATTCATGGCGTAGGTGTTGCGCTTGAGAGCAGGACTCCCAAAACCGTCAGCGGTGTGTACGAGAAGCACGCGGTCGAAGGTTGCCCTTACAGTCTGCCGTTCTGTTATCATTTTTTGATGAAACTGATGCACGACGAGCATTCGGATGCCAGGTATGTTGTGTTGTATGATGTAGTCCTGCATGACCTGTTGGGCTTCGTTGAGCTCAGCAGCAGTTATCGAGCCTATTTCTTTCATCGGATTGAGCGTACGCCACTCGGGATCTATCGCCAGATGAACGTTGGGATATTGAAGAAAAGGCAGGATTCTTTCCATTGACTCGCGAACCGAGTACTTGCCAATCTGATGATCCACAAAGACAATCATGCCTTGCGACTGCGCGTACTCTATGTACTGCTTCAGGACCGTATCATCCAGGTAACCGATTTCGCCCTTTGGCCAGCAGGTGCCATAGATTATGTAGAAAGCGGGTATGGCGCCATCCGGGCCATTCACCGCGTCGTACTGTCGTGCATAATCCTTGACCATTCTTGCGATTTCTTCTTTGGGATAGAGACCAAGAATCCCCATTTGCTTTGAAGAAGGATGGCCGTAAAAGGCTACGACGGTGTTATTGGCCAGTAACGGAATTCTGTCAGAGGTGAAAAGCCTTTGACCAGGCTGAGGTTGGCGCTCCACTGTTTGCGGCATCTGCAAAAGTGAGGCTTTGGTAAAAAGCGCAGGGAAAAGCCTATATGGCTGCGCACCGTCTGCTTCAACCTTAGAACTTAGAACCACCACGCCAAGCATCAACAGAAAACCTGTCATCCAAACTTTGAGGTATCTTTTGTTGCTGTTCATCGAATCCCCTGACAAAACCGCCCGATCCGTGCTACATAAGGGCAACTGGCTTGCGGCATGAATCTGCTCGCACAATGCCCAGTAAAAGTATCGACAGGCAGCTTCCAGACCTTGAGTGCTTGAAAAACACTGAGTTCCCAGCGAATCGCCGCGAAGTTGCAGGTCCCGCCCGAAACCTTGGAAACTTGAAATCCCTTGCCACCTTAGAACCTTTGGCCAGACACACCAAGGGCCGCCCTCGAAAAACTTTCGAAGACGGCCCTTATGCTATCCAAACCACCTACGATCCGGATATCAAAATCCTGACCAACGTGAATCAAACGTATTTTTCGACCTTGCCCGCCTTAAGACATTTTGCACAAACTTTGATCTTTTTTACGGTGCCATCACTCTTAGTTCTGATTTCGATCAGATTGGGAAGCCACGTTCTTCTAGTCTTATTCTTGGCGTGAGATACTTTATTTCCGGCCAATGGGCCTTTTCCACAAATCTCGCATACTCTGGACATATTTGGTCTCCACAGAAAATAGTGTCGGCATTATACAAGCCACGCATCATTGTGTAAAGTCCTACCGAAACATGAGCTTGGACTAAGACAAACTAAACTGCCTTCAGGAGCCCAGGCAAACGCAGCCTACAGACAAAGCTTCGGAACAAGGCTTAGAAACGAGCCAAACCTCAGTGTTGCAGGTTCTGTCCGGCCATAAGTTTTGCCATCGCACCCTTGTTTTTTGTGAGCTTTTTCATCATGGTGCGCGACTTTTCGAACTTCTTGAGAAGTCGGTTGACTTCCGAAACCGAGGTACCCGACCCTTTTGCTATTCGGCTACGCCTGGAAGGCCCAATGATAAGGTAGTTCTGCCGCTCCTTTTTTGTCATGGAACGCAAGATTGCCTCTTCCGCCGAAAGCGCTGCCTTGTCTATCTGATCCTCGTCCACCTGGCCCGCCAATCCCGGGATCATGTCGATGATGCTCTTGGTGGATCCCATTTTTTTCATTTTTTCGAGCTGGTCGAGGTAGTCTTCCAGTGTAAAGTTCTCCTGGGCGAGTTTGCGCTGAAGCTCTTCTGCTTCCTTTTCGTCGTAGACGGTCTGCGCTTTTTCTACGAGCGAAACGATATCACCCATGCCGAGGATTCGCGATGCCACTCGGTCCGGATGGAAAGGCTCAAGGCCGTCTGGTTTTTCTGACGTGCCGACGAACTTGATGGGCACTCCAGTCACGGATTTAAGCGAAAGTGCGGCGCCGCCTCGCGTGTCTGAGTCGAACTTGCTCAAGATAACACCGGTGAGCCCAATTCTCTCGTTGAAGGTCTTGGCTATGTCGACCGCCGTCTGCCCGGTCATTGCATCGGCAACGAGCAGGGATTCTACGGGTTTGACAGCGCTTTTTATACGCGACAGCTCATCCATAAGGGCATCGTCGATCTGTAAACGGCCAGCTGTATCTACGATGACGGTGTCGAAAGATTCGCGCTTGGCCCGTACAAGGGCCGATTGAGCAACACGGACTGAGTCTTTTGTCTCCTCGGTATAGACAGGGACGCCGACCTGCTGCCCAAGTACGACAAGCTGCTCTACGGCAGCGGGCCGCACGAGATCGCAGGCCACGAGCATTACCTTTCGGCCTTTGCCTTTGAGATAGTATCCCAATTTGGCCGCAGTAGTAGTCTTTCCAGAGCCTTGCAGACCAAGCAAGAGCACCACACTTACAGTATCTGGGCCTTTTAGCTCGAGTTCCTGCTTTTCGTCGCCCAGAAGCGCTACCAGTTTATCGTTGACAATCTTGATAAACTGCTGGCCGGGACTCACGGAGCGCAGAACTTTTTCGCCCTTGGCTTCTTCTATAGTAGAATTGACGAAGCGCCGCACGACGCGAACGTTGACGTCGGCTTCCAGCAACGCCATTTTGATTTTTTCTACGGCATCATCGATGTTTTTTTCGGTGATTGTCGATTTTCCGCTTATATCGCGAAAGATATCTAAAAATTTCCCTGAGATTTTTTCCAGCATTCCTTATTCCGCCTGTCTATCTATCTATTCAATAATCTATAAGTAAATTATCAAAAAACACTCAAAGTTACGCATTGGCAAAGCTGCCCTGCAGCCCAATTTCGGGCGCAACAGTGCGCAAGGCCAAAATCGTTTGGCCAATCACTTCGTCCAGCGGAAGCCCAAGTAAGCCGGCGCCCTTTTCTATTACATCGCGCCGCACCCCTGCCGCAAAGGCTGCACTACCCCACTTTTTCCGCACTGACTTGACCTCAAGGTCCAGTACGCTCCGCGAAGGCCGCACGTAGGCGCAGGCAGTAATGAAGCCGGTAAGCTCGTCGACCGTAAAAAGTACCTTCTCCATGGTGCAGTTCGGCTCGACATCTGTACATAGGCCCCAGCCATGGCTTTCTACCGCATGGATGAAGGCTTCGTCGAGGCCGGCTTCCTGCAACATTTGCCGCGCATGCTTTAGGTGCTCTTCAGGATACTTCTGATAATCGATGTCGTGAAGCAGGCCGACCATGCCCCAATACTCGACATCTTCCCCATAAAGAGCGGCAAAATGTCGCATGGCCGCCTCGACTTCCAGAGCATGGCGCAAAAGCGACTCATCGTCGTTGTATTTTTTCCAAAGTTCGAGAGCCGAATTCCTGTCCATGGTTATGAATCTCCATCTCCAGTTCTTCTGAAATGAAACTTAGAATCTTGGACCTAAAGTGTTAGCAGTATAGCGCATAATCCCGGGCTTGTTCCAGTTATTCCAACGTTAGGCTTATCTTCATGCCAGGGGTGACGGCGACCCCAGGTGGTGGATCTTGCACCTTTACATAACCATTGCCGGAAATACTTACGCTTATATCTTTTCGTGCAAGCAATGGAATGAGCGCCTGCTTTGGGTACCCGGTCAGATCGGGCATCTGGGATCCGATCTGGGCTTCTTGTTGTTGTGGTAAGCTGACGACATTGCTGTGGGTTATAAGGGGAGAATTCTCCCTGTCAATATCTATACAAGAGAGAACCGCTTCCGTCGCCTCGCGCAAAACAGGGGCAGCAATTTGCCCACCAAGGTAAGAAGCGCCTTTTGGTTTTACAATTACAATATAGACAACGATTTTGGGATCCTCAATAGGAAAAATACCGAGCGTACTGGCTATGTAATCCGTGTCCGAATAGGCGTGAGTTTTGGGATCGATCATCTGGGCCGTGCCGGTCTTTACGCCCATGCGCAAGTCCTTGACCTTGGCACGCCAACCCGTACCCTCCATGCTGGAAACGGTTTCAAGAGCCGCAAGCATTTGTTTGGCTGTCTGTTCGGAGATAACCCGCCTGACCTGTTCGGGCCCATGATTATAAAGCAAGTCCCCATCTGCTGTCTCGATTCTCTTTACCGTCGTGGGTCGCAGTAAGATTCCACCATTTGCTACCGCAGATGCGGCCGTTATCATTTGCAGGGCCGTAACGGTGACTTCCTGGCCAATTGCGATGGTCGGTTTGGACCTTGCCGACCACTTTTCCGGAGGTTTTAAGGAGCCAGGGTTCTCCCCGGAAAGGCCTACCCCTGTTTTGGAACCAAAACCAAAGGCTTTGAGTCGTTCGTAAAGATCAGTTTCGGAAATCCTGTCGGAAGCGTAGCCAACACCCGCATTGCTGCTGTGTGCCAAGATGCCTGCCATATTCTGCTTGCCATATACGCCCAGGTCCTTGATCACGATCTTCTGACCATTGGGAAGGGTTCTTCGGTAGGACCCATCGCAGTCGAAGATAGTATCGGGTGTTATGGCTCCTGTGTCCAAAATCGAAGCCATTGAGAAGATCTTGAATACCGAACCTGGCTCGTAGGAGGACAGACTGATGATGTCTCTCCTTGCCTTTTCATCGGAGTCCATGTAGGAATTGAGGTCAAAACCCGGTTCTGCCACGTAGGCCAAGATTTCTGCAGACTTAACATCCATCACAAGACCTATCACATTGTCTGCCTTGTTGTCGGTCAGCGCTTTGCGGACGATATCTTCAATCATGAATTGCAGGTTTGCGTCGATCGTCAGGGTAATGGTGTTGCCTTTTGGTGTCTTCTGCGTTGAGATCGTTGAATAGTCTTCGGTCACTTTGGTTTTGCGAGGCTTAGGGCTTAGGTCTTCGTCGTATTTTATTTCTATACCATCCAAGCCCTTATTGCCTTCTCCTGTAAAGCCGATAAGATGCGATGCCAGCTCTCCCTCTGGATAGAGGCGGCCAGAAATCTCGTCAACCTGTACGCCCTTGAATTTGCCTTGTTTTTGGGCATCCTTGACCGGTTGGACCTGTTCGGCGCTACATCTTTTTGCAATATAGAAATAGTTCTGGCTTCCATCGTGGTATTTGGCTTCGATTTCCTGTGGAGAAATCCCCAGCATTCTGGCAAGCTCAGGAATTTCACCCACAAAGGTCTCAGGTTTGGTGTTAGGACGCCAGATGGATACATTGTATTTTGGCACGTCCATAGCGAGCACGTGTCCGTTTCTGTCGACTATTTGCCCCCGCTCACCTCTCAAGTCTTGCTGAGCAAAGTTCTTGTCGTCATGGGCAAGCGCAAGCTGAAAGTACCTGGCCACAATAAGACCGGCAAAAATGGCGATTATTGCCAAAAATGAGATCAACCTGCCGTTCTTTTTGCTCATGCCTGTTTCCGTTTTTTGTTATGGTAGCTTTATGATGCTTCCTAGTATATTAGACATCGGCACAGGTCCAAATTCTCTTGAGTCCACAGATTCCGAATTGTTATCGCCTAACAGAAAAACTCCGGTTTGCTGGC
>JAFIHQ010000047.1 GCA_017849315.1 Treponema sp. | reverse complement strand
CCACCGTAGGCGAGGAGAATCACACCTATAATGAGGACATGATAATAGCCGCGATCTTCGGATTCGAGCTTATCAAAAAGGATGGCGGCCAGTTTGCTTACCACGAAGCCTATGCCCAGGCCGCCCAAGAACTGCCAGGTAAGCGAACCGATTAGCGGTACTATTTGAATCCTTCCACCCGAGCTTTGCCCCTGCGACACAAGGTCAACAAAAGCGATGGTAAGCAGGATGGCGGCAGGGTCGTTTGAGGCGGACTCGACCTCCAGCATGGAGGCAACGCGGTCGGCAAGAGGGTTGCCTCGAGTAATCATCATCACGGCTGCCGCGTCTGTGGAAGAGATTATCGAGGCGATCATGAAGCAGGTTGCAAGTGATTGTTTTGTAAGTAAATGAATAATGAGACCCAAGAAAACGGCAGTGAGGGCGACACCGAGCGTTGCAAGGGTTAAAGCCGGCCCAGCAACGGTTTTGAGTGAAGCGCGCTGAGTTTTGAAGCCGCCCACAAAAAGAATGAAGATGAGCAGGATATCAGCGATGCGCTTGGTGAGCGCTGCATCGTCAAAGTAGATTAGATTGAGCACATCGCTGCCCACGAGAAGGCCAATGCCGATAAATGCGATGAGTACCGGCATGCCTAGCTTAGCGCTTATCTTGGTTGAGAAGACAGCAGCGATCAACAGGCTTGCAAAGAGCAGGAGCACTTCTGCACTTCTCCTTCTGAGAATTATACATGCATCATATCATAGAGGAAGGCACTAAACTGACTAGAAGAAACGTTTACCTAAGATGCTCGATTGAGCAAAGATGAGCCGAGTCTGGAGAACAAAAAGGCCGCCCGCAGCAGGAGTAATTGGTACTCCTGCTGCCTGAGCGACCACGTAGTCTTTTGAACTAACTCTTTGTTCTACAAAGTCTTGTATGTAGGCCTTTGTTTAGAACGCGTAGTTCTTTGCATTTTCCTTCGTGAAGTCCGTCGGCGGGCCCATGATGACAGTCTTGCCATCGGGTTTTACTGAGATCTTGCCGACATTCGCAATCTCCTGCCCATCATAAGGCTTCTTACCGTTGAGCATGTTGTTGGCGAGAACGACCGTCAGGTAGCCGAGTTTTGCCGGATCCCAGAGGGTGACGACGCGGAGAGAACCATCTTCAAGATAGGGTCTTGAGTCCGTGGGAAGCGCGGTCCCTACCACAGCGATTTTGTTCTTGAGGCCTTTCTCCTGTACGGCCTGTGCAGCGCCGATTGGGGTGGGCGTGGAAACGCCGATGATGCCCTTGAGGTTAGGATAGGCTTTGATCAAGTCCAGCGTCTTCTGGTACGCAACCTGCTGCTTCTCGTCGGTTGGGATCTTGTCGGTGACGAGGCGGAGCTTAGGATACTTGGTCTTGGCATAGGCAAGACCAGCATCGATCCAGCCATTCAGGTTAGCAGCAGAAAGGCCACCAGTCAAAATGGCATAGTCGCCGCTATCGCCCATTTCTTTGACGAGAAGATCCCAAATGTGCTGCCCATAGACGACGTCGTCGATCTGGTGTACAGAGAGATCCACAACGCTCTTGTCTGCAGGAGTATCCCAGTCCAGGACGAGAATCCCTGCGGCCTTGGCTCTTTTGAGTACAGGGGTCAGAGCAGCGGGATCGTTTGGAGCCACACAGATGGCATCGACACCTTTGGAGATGTAGTCTTCCAACATACGAACCTGTTCAGCAGCGTCTGCCGTGGTTGGACCAGTATAAATGACATTGATGCCAAGATCCTGTCCAGCCTTCTTTGCGCCAGTTTCTGACGCATTGAAATACGGAATGCCTACAAGTTTTGGCATTACAACGATCGTTGGCTTTTTGGCCTGGGCAAACGCAACACCCGTTGTTACCAAAAGCACCATAAGGACGGCCACGAATTTTTGAGTTCTGTTCATCCTTACCTCCTCTTAAAAATATTCACCCGGGCATAAGCCCAGGAGAGTTTCTACTTTGAGCTAGCCTTTCTACCCGAGCTGATGTAGTTGATGGTTAGAACCAAGATCAATATGGCTCCCATAACTACCGTAGTGATAAAGCGGTTGATACCAAATATGTTAAGCCCGCTCGAAATCACCTGTATGATCATGACAGCGAGCACTGTTCCTATTACCTTGCCATAGCCACCGGCAATGTCCGTCCCACCAAGCACTGCTGCAGAGATACTTTGCAGCATATACGAGGAACCGTAGGACTCCTTGGCGGAATTATAACGGGAGGACATCAAAACTCCCGCAATTGCGCACAAAATACCAGATATAATATACACAATTCTTAAGGTTTTTTTTACATTTATCCCCGAATACTCCGTAACCGTCGGGCTGCAGCCAATCATGTAAGTCTTGAAACCAAAAGGACTTCTTTCCAGAAGAAAGTACGATGCGACGACAACGGCCACAAAGACAATCATTGGGAATGGGATTCCAAGCACTGAGGCATTTCCAAACCACAAGAAGGCGTCCGGGAAGCCCGATATGGCGCCACCCTTTGTGATGTTGAGACATACACCTTCAAAAAGCGTACTAGTCCCGAGCGTTGCAAGCATCGGTGCAATACCGATATCTGCCACAATGACCCCATTAAGGGTACCGCAGAGAAATCCAATCAATACAAAAGTTGCAAGCCCGGCTACTATAGTAATCGTTGGCCCCATGCCTGCTGCAGTCATAGTCGACAGCACGACCCCGCCAACAATAGAGGCTAAAGCCGCGGTAAAGGTGATAGAAAGATTCATTCCGCCAGACACAATTACAAGCATCATCGCCAGAGCGAAGATTCCAAGTTCCGGCAACTGAAATGCCATAGATTGCAGATTCCGCCAGGTTAAAAACGTCTGTGGCGAAAGAACGCACATAAGAACAAAAATGCCAATAAAGATAAAGAACAGCACAGATTCCTTACTCTGGAAGCGTGCCTGTGGTTTTTTTTCGGTGTTCTTTTTCACACTATCCTCCCTACCTTGAGCCAAGTTACGCTTCTTCTATATCGACTTTGGTGTTGTGGCTCTCCCAGTACTTCTTCTGAGTCACATCGAAGCTGATGGAAGCAATGAGCACAATACCAACAACGATTTTTTGCCAGAATGTCGGAATGTGCATGAGGATCAAGCCATTGTTGATTACCGCAAAGAGAGCAACACCAATGAGCGTACCGATTACTGAGCCATAACCACCGAGGGTACTTGCTCCGCCAAGCACAACAGCTGAAATTACCTGCATCTCAAACCCATTAAAGGCATTGGGGTCTACTTGCCTCATGATGGAGGTGTGGACAGCTCCTGCAAGACCCACCACAAAGCCCTCGTAGGCGTAGAGAAAAACAGTGATGTTGTCCACGTTGTAACCAACCCGCTCTGCAGATACCCTGTTGCCGCCGATTGCATAGATTCCACGGCCAACAAGGGTATGCCGCAATATGAACCAGCTCAAAACAGCCACGAGCACCAGAAACACAAGTTGGACAGGCAGACCGATCATTTCGTCGCCCTGTTGATAGAACGAACCAAGCGTCGTTCTTCCAAAATCGATGAAATTCTTCGGAAGACCCGTGATCCAGTTGCCATTCGTGTAATACAGAGAAATGCCGCTTATGATGCTCATCATGCCAAGCGTAGCCACAATAGGGGGAATTTTGAGCTTTGCAATCAAGAGACCGTTAATAAGCCCCAAAAATGCACCAGAAAGGCAGCCGACCACAAAGGCAAGGAGAATATTGTCGGAGCCTTTCATAAGGAAATTGCCGACAATAATCGTGATTGCGGCGACCATTGACCCAACCGACACATCGATACCGCCGGTAAGTATGACAGGCAACATGCCAATCGCCATTATAGCGAGCACGACATTGCCCTTCAGAATGTCAAAAAGGTTCTCTATGCTAAAGAAACTCGGTGCCGCCACCGTAACAATAATGCACACAGCCAAAAGAATTAGGAAAATGCCAAATTCCCGGCTTTGTTTCAGTCTCTGTGGTACTTTCATCGTAAAGGACTCCTCATCTTTCCCCTCAAGGTTTTCCTCTCGAATTAGATTAAACTACGCTGAATCAGGCCTTGACCGGCTGTTTTCCGCCAAGAATGGCCTTATTCATAATCTCTTCCTGGGTTGCATTGTCACCGTTGAATTCTCCCACGATCCTTCCACGTCGCATAACCAGGATTCTGTCTGCAATCGCAAGAATTTCGGGCAACTCGGACGAAACCAGGATGATGCTGATGCCACTCTCCGCAAGATCCCGCAAAAGCTTATGGATTTCAGTTTTTGCACCGACATCGATGCCGTTGGTGGGTTCATCGACAAGCAGCACTTTGGGATTGGAAGCAAGCCACTTGGCCAGTACGACGCGCTGCTGATTGCCTCCTGACAGCTTTGATGCAAGCATGTCGGGATAGGGCGGCTTAATGTTGAGTTCCTGAATCCATTTGGTCACGAGCTCACTCTGACGATTTCGATCCACCAGGCCAGACCGTGTGGCAAGCTTATCTACGACCGTGACAGAGATGTTCTCAGCCATGGTCTTGCGGAGCACCAGGCCTTCGCTCAGCCGGTTCTCTGGCATATAGGCAATACCGTGCCGCACAGCATCCTCTGCCGACCTAACGGTGATCTTATTGCCTTCCAGGTAGAGCTGGCCGGAATCCTGCGGGTTGATGCCATAAATGGCTTTGAGCACTTCTGTACGCCCTGCACCAACAAGCCCCGTGATACCCAGGATCTCTCCTTTGTACAGGTGAAAAGAGACATCTTTAAAGTTCCCTGACTTGTTAAAGTCTTTTAGTTCCAAGACTTTTCCGGCACCGCGGCAATCCCTCTTGGGATAAATCGTGTACTCGATTTTTCTGCCAACCATAAGAGAAATAAGGATGTCGTTATCGAGCTCATCTCCATTGAACGTGCCCAAGTATTTTCCATCGCGGAGTACAGTGAACCGGTCCGAAATAGCCATCAGTTCATCGAGTTTGTGGCTGACAAAAAGAATGGAAATGCCGCTGTCCCGCAAGTTACGCATTATCGCAAAGAGCTGCTCGACTTCGCTTTTGGACAGGGCAGAAGTCGGCTCGTCCATGATGAGCAGCTTCGCATCGAAGGTGAGGGCGCGTGCGATGGCCACAAGTTGTTGCTTGGCGACTGAAAGCGAGCCCAGTGGAGCATCCAGGTCCAGCTCGACCCCCAGGCGTTCCAGCGCGGATTTTGCAGAAGACCTGATCTTCTTCCAGCTTAAGAACTTAGTACCCTTCTCGATATCTGTCGTTATTGCAATATTCTCTGCGACGCTCTCGTTCGGGAAGAGCGAGAAATCCTGGTAAATGACGACGATACCCTTTTTGAGCGCGACAAGGGGGGTTAACTGGTTGCACTTCTTACCTTCAATGACGATTTCTGCTCCGGGGTCGGGTTGATAGACGCCCGAGAGTATCTTTATGAGTGTGGACTTACCCGCACCATTCTCGCCAATGAGGGCATGTATCTCCCCGCGCTGAACCTCTAAGTCTATGTCTTGTAGAGCTTTAACACCTGGGAATGTCTTGCTGACATGATGAATCTGCAAGAACGCGTTTGGATTCATGTATATCGCTCCTGCCAAAAGTGAGGATATAATCAGTTTTTCTGAAAAATTATCAACCGATTTTCTCAAACCGTAAATGCACAAAGTGAGGCGATTTGATATACAATCTGCGTTATGGGGTTTAACTCGTTTTTTAAGTACGTCACGTCCAGCTCCAGGGACTTGGCGTGGGGCATCTATTGTATCGATGCCGGTGGTGTAGAGATAAAACCGGGTGAACCTTATCCGTATCAGGCAAATCTTCATCCTCCCCAGTATTCCGGGCTTTGGGAGAAGGGCAGGACTTTGAGCGAATTCCAGCTTGTCTACATAGCAAAAGGAGAAGGTAACTTTAGGAATCAGCGGGAGGAGGTTGGGCTTCAAGCAGGAAGCCTCATGGTACTGCTTCCTGGGCACTGGCACTGGTATAGACCAAAGATTGAAACAGGCTGGGTGGAATACTGGGTAGGTTTTGATGGCGATTATCCGCAGTTCTTACGTGCACATGGTTTTTTCGGTGACGAAGCCCACGTTATAGACGCCGGGGTGCACGAGAGCATCGTAGCACTCTACAACCGCATTCTGGATGCAGTCTCCAGCGAGACGCCCGGCTATCAGCAGGTTGCGTCTTCGATCATTCCTCAGATTTATGCCGAGGCCCTTGCCTATTCACAACAGCAGGAGCTCGAGCCACGCAAGAAAGAACTGTTTGAAAAAGTGTTATCGATTTTTCAGGCACACATCTACAGTAGTTTGGATATGGAATCTCTGGCCAGGGATCTTAATTTGAACTACGCGACGTTCCGTGAGGACTTCAAGGATTACACCGGTCTTTCGCCCTATCAGTATTTTCTGGAGATGAAAATCAATAAGGCAAAGGAAATGCTCTCGGATGGAGTACTTTCTGTAAAAGAAGTGTCGTATAAGTTGGCTTTTCAGAGTCCTTACTATTTTTCAAGACTCTTTAAGAAGAAAACTGGCGTGGCGCCCTCACAGTGGAATGGCATTGAAATTGCTGAGGACTAGAAGTTTGCCGGTGTTGCGTGTTGCTTCTTGACCGTTTGGCGAACCTACCGTATCGTTCAAATCATGAAGTACGGAATTTATTATGCTTATTGGGAACAGGAATGGTCGGCGGACTACAAGCACTACATCGAAAAAGTGGCAAAACTGGGCTTCGATATACTCGAAATTGCCGCCACCCCGATTCCGGGCTATTCGGATAAGGACATGGCCGAGCTCAAGGCGTGCGCAGCGGCAAACGGCATTATGCTGACGGCGGGGCACGGCCCCAACGCTTCGCAGAACCTGGCCTCGGCCGATCCTGCGGTGCGCGTTCACGCCAAGGCCTTCTTTATCGACTTACTGAAGCGGCTCGAAAAAATGGACATACACACGATAGGCGGTGCGCTTTACTCGTATTGGCCAGTCGATTACACCAAACCGATCGACAAAAAGGGCGACTGGGCCCGCAGCGTGGAAAGCGTGCGTGAAGTGGGCAGAGTGGCTCAGGATTGCGGTGTTGCCTATTGCCTCGAAGTGCTCAACCGTTTTGAAGGCTACTTGCTCAACACGGCTGAGGAGGCCGTGGAGTTCGTAAAGCAGGTGGATAACCCAAGCGTCAAAGTGATGCTCGACACTTTCCACATGAATATCGAGGAAGACAGCATCGGCGGGGCAATCCGCACGGCAGGCCCACTTCTCGGGCATTTCCATACAGGAGAATGCAATAGGCGCGTTCCCGGTCAAGGCAGAACGCCGTGGCGCGAAATCCGCGATGCCCTGCACGACATTGGTTACGACGGCACGGTGGTGATGGAGCCCTTTGTGCGGATGGGCGGCACCGTCGGCTCGGACATTAAAATATGGCGGGACATGAGCAAGGGCGCTACGGAAGCCGAACTGGACCGTGACGCTCACAATTCAGTAAATTTTTTAAGGTACGTGTTGGAGTAGCCAACTGAAAGTGACCCGTTCGGTAAGGAGTGAAGTCATGAAAAAGACAGATTGGCCAATGCTGGTGGTCGGCGTCGTCATGTTCGTCGGCGGAATTCTCGCCCTTGCCAACCCGGGCGGAACTTTTGCCGCACTTGAGGTTATGCTCGGTATCGTCGCGTTTTTTGAGGGTATTATTCTTATATTAAATTATTATAAGATAAAGAAATATACTGGATTTAAGGCGAAGCTTGGTTCGTGGTTTGGGGTCGTGCTTGTGGTGCTCGGTCTTCTTTTGGTTCTGTGGCCGAATGGCATGGCAACGATATTTACTTATTTTATAGCGATTTGGTTTATCGTCGACGCCATCAAAGACCTTTCTTTGTCTTGGCCTTTGCGAGTTCATTTCAGCCGCAGTTTGTACATTACAACGCTCGTTTTGAACATCCTCGTCATTGTGGGAGGGCTCGTGCTCTTGTTCAATCCAGGGCTGATGCAGGCCACTATGGGTGTGATCATCGGCATTTCCCTGCTTCTGTCGGGCGCATGGTGTGCTCTTTTTGCGGTAAATTCGAAGATAGAGAGTTGAGGCAAAGGAGGAGAATTACTTGCTCAAACTCTTCTGTCTAGGTCAAGTTCTTCTGTATAAAGATTTCTTAATGGCCACATTTACTAAATAATTATCCTTTACAATTCGTGCCGCTTGTGCTTATCATCGGAAAATCAGCCAAATTAAAGGAGGTCTCTATGATCAAGCTGATCGGCGTTGCAATTGTAATCCTTGGTTTTGCTCTAAAAATGGATAACATTGCAACCATCCTTGTGGCAGGGTTCGTGACCGGCCTTGTGAGCGGCATGGATGTGGTCAAGATTCTGCAAACCATCGGCAGTAGCTTTGTTGCCAACCGCAGCATGGCGATTTTTATTGTCATAATGCTGGTTACGGGAACTCTGGAACGAAATGGGCTACGAGAAATGGCAGCAAGACTCATCGCAAAAATCAGAAACGCAACAGCAGGCATAGTAATTGCTGCCTACGGTGTGCTTCGCCTGATCCTTGCGGCGTTTAACGTGAGTTTGGGTGGAACAGCCGGCTTTGTTCGCCCTGTTGTCATGCCTATGGCGATTGGCGCAGTCGAAGCAAAACATGGAAACGCAGATGAAAAACATGTCGAAGAGCTAAAAGGCATGAGCGCGGGGATGGAAAACGTCACATGGTTCTTCGGCCAGGTGCTATTCATCGGCGGCAGCGGTGCCCTTCTTGTTCAGTCTACTCTGAAGAATCTGGGGTACGAGACCGACTTGGCTGAACTCGCGAAGATAGAGATTCCTGTAGCGGTTTTTGCGCTTATCGTCGCGGCGGTCATCTACATTTTGAAAGATAGACGGCTCGAGAAGACGCTTTACACTCAAAAGAATGGCAAATAAGGAGTAACATCATGGAGTTCTTTTTGGATCCGAAAGTAACAACCAGCGCAAAGTTGCTCGAAGTTCTCTATATGCTAATGGGCCTTATTGCCGCTTATAATGGCATTAAAACGCTCTTCGAAAAAGAGCACAAGGCAAAAACCGGTACAGCAGTATTCTGGATTTCTCTGGCTGTGATCCTGATTTTTGGGCGCTGGCTCCCCAGTTTGATAAGTGGCATTCTAGTCGTAGTAATGGCCATTCCGGCAGTGTTTAAGCAAGTCAAGGTTGGGCCCGGCGAAGCACCCAGTAAGGAATATACAAAGGCTCAAGCGGACAAGATCGGTTACAAGATATTTATACCTACGGTGATGATGGGAGTTATGGCTATCGTTTTTGCCCTCTTTACCAAGATCAGCCCTCTGGTGGGCGTAGGCGTAGGCGTCATCATTGCGGTAATCCTACTTATGCTCTTTTCCAAAGAGAATAAGCCGACAACGTTTCTCAATGACTCAAAGCGTATGCTGGATGTCGTCGGGCCGCTTTCCATGTTGCCCATGCTGCTTGCTTCTCTTGGTGCCATCTTTACAACAGCGGGAGTCGGTACTGTCATTTCCGGCCTGGTAAGCGCAATTATTCCAAACGGCAACATAACGGTTGGCATAATCGTCTACGCGGTGTCTATGGCGCTTTTTACAATAATCATGGGCAATGCCTTTGCAGCCATTACGGTAATCACCGTTGGTATCGGCGCGCCGTTCGCGATCGCGCTTGGCGCAAATCCGGCAATCATCGGAATGCTGGGCCTAACCTGTGGTTATTGTGGTACACTCTGCACACCAATGGCTGCCAACTTTAACATCGTGCCTGTCGCCGTTCTGGACATGAAAGGCAAGTACAATGTCATAAAGAACCAGCTGCTTGTTGCCGTGATCATGCTTGTTTTCCAGATTGGTTATATGTTGATCGCCAGGTAAAGACTTTTATCGATAGGGATTGATAAGGAGTGAGAAATATGAAGATCCTCTTAACAGGGTTTGACCCTTTTGGCGGAGAGAAGATCAACCCTGCCTATGAGGCGGTAAAACTGGTCAAAGACCGCATCCATGGTGCGGATAT
>JAFIHQ010000046.1 GCA_017849315.1 Treponema sp. | reverse complement strand
TCGTCGAATAGTTCGTCAAATAGAAAGGATAGAAAGGAGCGGGTTCGATGGCATACAAAGTAGGTTCGCCACTCATCAACACAAACCCCATTTTCCTGGCCGCTTCAAAAATCCTCTATCTGGTCGCCGCTATAATTCTAACTCCTGTTATTGAAACACTTTATCATTTCAAAGTGAAAGGGAGGCGCAACCTCGAGCTGGCAGGCATCATGCCAAGACCAGCCAACCACTGGAAGCGCAAACCCTGCATCCTCATAAGTAACCACGTCATTCCGCTGGACCCGGTACTGCAGGGAATTGCGATCTTCCCAAGGTCGACCTATTTCACTCTGCTGGAAGAAAGCGTGCTTACCCCGGGGCTTGGAACCCTAATCCAGCTTCTGGGCGGCGTACCAGTGCCGCGCAGCTACCGCTACTTGCCCAAAATGGACGAAGCAGTCCGCTGGGCACTGCAGCACCGCGGGCTAATCCACTTTTACCCCGAAGGGGAATGCTTCATTCTGAATCAGGAGATTAAAGAATTCAAAGCGGGCGCCTTCTATTATGCCATCGAAAACCAGGTGCCCATCGTGCCGCTCGTTACCGTAATCAAGCGCCCACGGACTCCAGCCCGTACACACATCACCCTGCAAGGGCACACAACTGAGCACTCATCCATGGCACCTGGCGGCGCGCTACCCCAACACAAGAAAAGCGACATCATCACGGCCCACCTCGAGTGCGTCATACTGCCGGCGATCCCGCCGCCCCCGCGCTCCCCCTCCAAGGTTACCAACCTCCACCAATCCCTGCAGTTCGCCCAAACCGTCCGCGACACCATGCAGGCCACCATCGACGCCGAGGGCGGCGACAAAACCCTCTACCGGGGCCCCATGCCGCGCATCAAAGGCGTCAACGACAGGCCGCGATAGACCACTGCGCCGCGGAGTGTGAGCAATAAAAAAAGGCTTCCCGGAAATTCCAGGAAGCCTTTTTGATTTCGATATTCTGCCGCGCACCTCAACGGCCCTTGGGGCCGCTGGGCTTTTGATCACCACTGCACCACGCTGCCAGCAACATTTCTATTGATGCAACCTCGCGCAGGACCAATGCTATAAGAAAAGCTTTACATCCAACTCCAGAATATTCTTGAGTGCCGCGGCAGGCTTCTGCCAGGTGGCCGCGTTTTTGGGCGTGTAGTACGTGTCGTCGTACCAGGTGTAGGAAAGACCATAGCCAACCCCTAGCTCCATCGGGATTTTTGCGCCGAAAAGTTCCGGCGGGTTGGCGGGGCGCCAATAGGCATTCAGCTTGACAATGTGGTTGTAATCGTAGAGCCCATCGTGCAGGAAATTCTTGTCCATGTAAAGATGATCGGGCGAATAGACCAACCACTTGGTGACATCGCCGAAAATCACATGATCGCCCACGCTATATTCAGGATTGTCGCCGTGCCGCACAAACGAATACTGCGCCGCAACACGCCATTCGGGCGCTGGCATGGTTTCGAATTTGAGAAGGAACTCATCCGAGTTGGGAGGCAGATAGTAGCCCAGGTTCTCACCGTCCTGCGTGTACGAAGTATCGACGCGGATCCTGTAGTCGGGGTACCACGTGGGATAATGCGCATACACAAAAGGCTCGATTTTGGTGTACTGGAAGGTCAGCGTGGAGAACGGAAGGCCCGGCACTGGGACCTTCGCCCCGCCCTGCAGGGCGAACATATTTCTCGCCTTTGTAAAAAGCTGCGACAGGTTCGTTACTTCCATCTCGTCGGCGTACACAGAAGCGTAGAACTTGCCGATATTGGGCACCTGCACGCTGCCATCCACCTGCACGCCCAGGTTGTCCACATCCGCAAGCTGATTCTGATACATAACGTTGAACAGAAGCGGCGACATGTAGCCCAGTTCGAAGCGCTTGGCGCCGATCATCGTCCCAGTGGCCGCAATGGTGAGCCACTTTGTGGGGAAGAGCTCGAGCCGCTGCAGACCAAGCATCTTCTGCCAGGAAATGGCGTTCGCTGTGTCTGTGCTGCTTTCGCTTCCGCCTTTCTGCCAGTTGGTGAGCGAGCCCAAGGTCCCCGATATGGCAAAGTACTCCGAGGGGCGGAACTCCGTGTCGAGCCCGACAAAAGGCCGCGCCGTGCCGGAAAGCGAAAACGAGCCTAAACCAATGCCCCAATCGCGCCTAAACCGCGACAGGCGCACCAGCACCGAGCCCGAATCGCTCGCCGCGGCTATGTCCTCGCGGATGTCGTAGCTGAACATGGGGTAGATGATTTTTTTCCCGCTTCCGTTGCCATAACCGTTCATATATGGGTCGCCGGTGTATCTCTCTACACTGAAATCGATATGGCCCGCATCACATTCCTTACTGAACTCATACGGCAAATAAAGCCCTTTCTCAATCTTGTCGTACGTAAAGCCCATTTCGCCCTTAATTGAAAGCCACGGGAGCACCTGCCCCGCAAGGTACGGCGTCGCCCTCGAGGTGAGTTGCCACA
Organism: Treponema sp.; assembly: GCA_017849315.1. GTDB lineage: Bacteria > Spirochaetota > Spirochaetia > Treponematales > Rectinemataceae > JAFIHQ01. Next base: position 6,584 of record JAFIHQ010000046.1, on the reverse strand, counting down.
GATCCTCGGGCAGCGCCCCACTCGCGCCGGTTCCACTTCCACCTGCCCCGCTTGCGCTGGACGCAGCCTGGACAAGCTGCACCGGCTCAGCGCGCAGGTGTGCCTCGATGTTACCCCCCACCGCCGCCTTGCCATCTCTGGAAGTCCACACTGGGCTCCCCGCGTATGGCGAAGCAAATTCCCTGACAAAGCCCGCGATAATCTCGCGCTCTGCCGGGCTAAAAGCGTCCATGTGCGCCTGTATTGTGGCGAGCATGTCCACAACTTGTGCGCGCGTGTATGGCTTTACCGCCGAAAGCCGCGACAGCACCCCGCGCAGCTCCGCCGTCTCGATAATCTGATACACCGGGTGCGTGAGCTCGACTGCTGTCTGCTGCTGCGCAAAGACCGCAGGCGCCATAAAAGCAAGAGAAAAAGCAAACAGCACAGAAATCACAGCGCCTTTCACAAACATGAGCTGGTACACAATTCGTGCCCCGCAGGAAGAGCAGTTCTTTCTCGTTCTGTCCATTTTCATTTTTTGCTCCATAGCCCGTCTGCCGGATCGTCCTTAGACGGCATCAACAACTCAGAGAGCGAAACTTGTTCCACAAGAGCGCTCCGTTCAGGTGAATCTTGGGCGCTATTATTGTACTCGAAAAGCATTGCCTCACTATCGGAATCAATGTCGTTGTTGACGATAACCACCACCGTCTTGCCATTTTTTTTGTTCACGGAAGCATCCGAGGCATCAGAAACTCCGCAGCAGCCGTCTTCCCGTTTCTGTCTAGCATCGACAAAGTTTAGTCCGAAAACCGCACTTGCGTATTCAAAAAGGTAACCTATTTCACTCGATCCAGCAAAAACCAAGTTCGTGTACCCCTGATCCGCCAATCCATGAACGTAGCGTTCGACACGCCTTTGGTATAGAAGCGCACTGTGCACAGTCGATCTGAGAAACTCGACCGATCTCTGCAAAACTTCGGCGGTGCCTTCATGTGTAAGTGCGTACTTTACCTTTTTGCTGGAAAGCTTATTCAGGGTCACCCAACCACGCTTCGCAAATCGATTCAGCATTGCATTGATAACCCCCAAAGACAGACCCGTCATACATGCCAAATCCCGCTGTGTCAAAACCTCCACGGTGTTCTGAGAAAGGTATAATTGCTCTAGGAGCCTTAATTCATTATTGGTAGTGTCATTCAATGAAAATCAAACCTTCCAAAAGGAACCACCTAAAAGAAACTACAAGGAATCCCCGGTAGAATCGCCTTGTGCCGATTCTGCCAATTCTGCGGATTCTGCCGATTCTGTGGACTCTCGAGAAACGCGAACCATAGGATTCGTCTTGGTTTGTTGGGCAGTCTTGGTCATAGGCATCAAACTAAACCCATAGCGGAAGAAAATACCCACCACACAAAACCCAATTAATTCAGCCAAAAACCCGTTGAGGTCTGGCAAATACCTCGCAACAAGAAAATCGAAACACTCAAACACCGTTACCAGATACACCATAAAGAGAATGCGGATAGGCGAAAAGCCATGATCCAACAGCTTATGATGGATATGTCCCCTATCGGGCGTGGTTATACCGACATGTGCTTTGAGTCTACGACCTATAGCGCACAACGTGTCGGTCATCGGAATTGCCAGAACCAGCATTGCAGGCAGCAAACCTATCTGGGAAAGCTCTTCTTGCCCCGCAGTCTGCCCAAGGAACGGTATGGTGGCGAGCATAAAACCCAAAAACAGGCTGCCGGAATCGCCCATAAAAATCTTTGCCTTGGGTGCTGGAAAATTTGCAAAGAGAAAGCCCGCCACGGCTCCAGCCAGAGACAGGCATATAAACGCGTTCTCCGTATCTCCTGTGAGCTGATAGAACGCTCCATAGGCGAGCGTCACAATAAAGCTAATACCACCGGCAAGCCCATCCATGCCATCTATTAAATTGAGCGCATTGCTTATGCCAATGATCCAACCGATGGTCAAGATAACCGAAAACCAGCTCAATTGACTTGCCAAGATATCAGAATGAAAACCAAAGGCTTTAAACCGATACCCACCAAGCACTACTAACAGTGCGGCAGTTATCTGGAAAATGAGCTTAGGAATGGCATGTACCTTACCTCCCGACAGGTCATCCACGAGACCAGTGAGGTGCATTATCGCGGCACCGAGTATGAGCGGCAGCAACTTCTGCAGCCGACTTTGGAGGCTTCGCAAAAGCCCGGAGTCTACGATGAAAGGAAGCAGCAGCACGACCGCAACAAAAGCGCCAAAGACTCCAACTCCACCCAGACGCGCTATCTTGCCGGTGTGAATCTTCCTCTCGTCAAGCTTATCATAGAGATCTCGTCTTTGAGCAAGGCCAATGATGAGGGGCATACTTAATCCGGACAAAAGGGAGGTCAAAAGAATAGGCGCATAAGGCATATTCGGCTCCTTATGACAAAACTGTTTATTTAATTTTTTTGTTGAGATTCGTGATAAATTGAGGATTCAGATAAATTGAAGTTCGTTAATCAACAGTAACTTTCTTGGATTTTCCGCGTCGTTTGGGTCGAGAGGCGAACTTTTGCCGCACCTCTGGGTCGGCTGAAAGCCCGCGAATCGCATCCACCAAGAACACGGCGAGAATCGCTACAAAAAAACCAGCCAACGTCCCCACAACACAGATAGTGGCGCGCGAAGGTTCACTCTTTTTTTCCGGCGTGATGGCCGGATCTATGATTTCCACAAAGATTCTGTCTGCCTTCTCCTGTAGCCGCTGCGACTCAAGACTGCCCAAGAGCTGACCATAGATTTGCGTTGCAAGCTGTAATTCGGAACTTATGTTGCCGTATTCGACCATCGTTGCAGGTGTATCAGTGAGTGCCGGCCCCACACCTGCACCTGTTTTTTCAAGGTTAGCTATCTGTTTCTTAACCGCATCGAGCTCAGTCTGGACAGCAACCAGCTTAGGATTGTCCGCGGAAAGGGCGCTGCCAAGGCGGGACAGTTCCACTTCGAGTCCAATCTTTTGCTGAATAAGACTTTGGTATAGCGCCAATCCACCCTGGCTTTGCGCCTGAGGTACCACAAGTTTGTTTTTTTTCTGGTAGGCGATCATTTTTGCCTGGAGCTCTCTTACCTTGAGCTCCTGATCCGCCACCTGTTGCTCCAACAAGGCAATATTCTTGCCGCTCACGGACAGTACACGCTCCTGAAGATCTTGCTGGAGCAGAGCCACAGCTTTGTTGACGATTCTACTGGACAACTCTGGTTTTTTCGTTTTAGCAGAGACTGTCATTAAGCCGGTTTTGGTATCTGTTGAGACAGAAAACACGCTCTTTCTAAAGCTCTCCACGGCGGCGCCTAGCGGTGTCCCTTCCTTGATTTTTTCGGGATGCTCCAGGAGTTCAGGAATGAGATTCTCCTGAGTTATCAGGCGCTCGGCAAAATCCCGGCTTTTCAGAATTGCTTCTATTTTGACTGTTGGATCCGAAGAAGAGGCGCCAGGCAAGCTAATCCCTGCCAGCGAAGCAAGACCGGCATATTGTGCAGCCAAGGATGTGGAGGCATTTGCTACCGGCAATAGCGTGCTCGAAGCGGTGAAAAGGTTCGGCTTAGAAAGCGCATACAATACGGACCCAAGAGCCACGACAACCGTTATAACGACGATGAGGAGCTTACCCTGCCAAAGCTTGGCGACAAGATCCACAAGGCTGATTTCGTCGTCTTGATCCTTCTTTGCACTCAATTCTGTTTTTGTATCTTCTGTTTTTGTATCGCTCAAGATGGCGCTCCTTAATTCCCCGATCTATAGCAATTCCCCAGCCTATAGCCCAAGCAGGGTAACAGTCGTCAGGGCGGTTGTCATTACCTTGTATGCAATGTCCACAACGTCTTTGACGTAACTCCATGTCTGATCTACGTTTGGCGACTTGCTCTGTACCACGACTGTGTCGCCCGGTTCCAGTTTGCTGTCCAATATCGATGGCCCTTTGAAGAACAAGAAGCCCTTCTGTTGAACACTGACGAGCCTTCCGGAAGCCTTTATGATGTAACTACGCGAAATATCTGCAGTGTTATTGAGCCAACCAGACAATGAAATAGCTTCCCTCACCGTAATGCCGTCATGATATGCCACGACCGCCTGATCCGCAACGTCGCCGGAAACAAGCACGTAGGTTGGCGTCGATGGAACGAAAATGGTGTCGTCGCGCTCAAGGCGAATGTCGGCAGCAGAACCTGCAAGTTGCGCGAGAGTGGGAGGCATATCGATGGAAATTCGGCCAAAACCCTCTTTGTAAAGCTGTTTGAGCATCCCCAGACGGGACTTCTGCACATTCAGGTCGATCTGCATGTTGACGAGCGTCGCAGACACTGAGCTCAAGGAAGTATCGGGCGAAGTGGGTACGGCACCTCCTGCCTGAGAAACCGCCTCAAGCTGCGCTATGAGCCTGTCGACTTGCTTTTGCTGCGCTTCCTGCGCACTCTTACGAATCAACACAAGGCCCTTGGGATACGCCTCGGAAGTATAGCCGCCCGCCTTGGAAAGCGCATCGGACAACTTCATGCCCTCGGTAAACTCTAAGGCCTGTGGATGTGCCACACGGCCGCGCACCGTCACGATTGGCAAATGTTCATCGGGCAGGAGCTTTTTGATCGAAACAGCGTCGCCTGGCGCAAGTGCTATTTTCCCATTGGCCTGCCTGTAGAGATAGTCCTCCAGGTAGACATCCTGCGAGCCACCCGCAGCCTTGGTGATGACTGCCTTAAGTGTCGTAGCGCCTGCATTGAGGCTCACCGACCGCAACACTGTGGCAAGGTCGATCCCATCATAGTAGGGAATGACCTTGGGCTCGAGAACTTCGCCGGATATCGTAATAGGACGATTGTAGTATTTGGGATAGAGGATGACGACGTCGCGCGCTTCAAGCGAAATGTCCGACTTCCCGTTTGCAACAGAATCGGGCGAGAAGCTCAAGAGTGTCTCGCTTTGCGCGTTTCTGCGCTGAATTTCCGCGTATGTTGTTTCCGTATCGATTAATAACTCATCTTGATTGATAATCGATGCAAGCGTGAGCCCCTTATACCAGGCGAACACTCCCGGATGCTTTATAATGCCTTTTACGAGCACCGCATCGGGGAAGCGGGTAAAGTCGTGATCCATGCCGTTCTGCCCTGCGGCGATAAAGCGAATAACATCGCGCGGTAAAATCTGCAAATCCATTTTGCCCTTGAGCACGGCGCTCGGGCTGAAGGTCAGATATTCAGTCCTTCCGCCTGCCACCCAACGTTGAATCTCGCCATAATAGATGTCTGTCGTGGTCAGGAGTTGATCCTGAGTGATGATTTGTGAAAGCTGCTTTGTACCATGCATGGCGTAGAGGCCAGGGAATTTTACGGAACCTGTCATAACATAGACATCGCCAAATCGATCAAAGTCAGGCTTCTCAGGCAGATAATTGGCAGTAAAGAACCTTATAGAGTCCTGAGCCTGTAAAGGTATATCCCAATTGCCAGACAACACTTCTCGTGGTGAGAATGTCGCATAAGTCCAGCTACCATCTGCATTACGGCGTGTAAGCTCCGCATAATCGAGGTTTGTATCCTGCATGATCTGATCTGCAGTCACAACCGACGACAGTTTGAGCGTCGGTGTGCGGGCATAAGGACCTACATAGCGCACTGCTCCTTGTGTGTAAACCACCTCCAGGAAGAACCCCAAGTCAGCTCCAAAGTTCGATTGCGCCCCTTGCCCGACAGGTTGCCCGCCCTGCATTACCGCTGATGCGGCCTGAGTTGAAGCCATTTGAGCTTGAGAACTTTGTGACTGCGCACCTTGTGTCAGAGCAGACGAAGTCAGAACATTCCCTGCAACTGTCGGTTCCCCAGCCGTTGCAGTCGGACCTGTCATAGCCACAACTGACTGATCTGCATCTTTTGTAACTGCTTGTTCTCCTCCGGTAGTCTTAAGCACCTGGCTAAGCGAATAAAGGTGCACCATATCGCGTTTCTGTAAAACCAGATCAAAAGTTCCATCCGTAATTTCCCGAGGTGCAAATGTCAAGGTTTGTCGCTTAGAGTCCGGCAAAATGCGCACGATCTCCGCATACACCTGGTTCGTATCAAGAAGTGGCTTCGCTAGCTTCAAAAGCTCAGAAAGCTTCATCCCTTCCCGCCATGCGTATAACCCGCTGAACTCTACCGGCCCCTTTATCTCCACCGCATTACTGAACTTGTCAAAGTCCGGCACTTCCGGTGCATACCCTACCTTCACAAGCCGTATCACATCACGGGGCCCTAAGCTTAAGTCCCACGTCCCTTCCAGCACTTCCTTAGGCCTGAATGTCACATACTCGTTCTTCCCGTCTTCCCGTAACCGCGTCACTTCCCCATAGTTCAGATTCGTACTTAACAGTACCTGCTCGCGCGTCACAATGCCAGAAAGCTTCATACCCGAGCGTAAGGCATACACTTCAGGACGTGCTACTTCACCCTGAAGCTGCACCACATCCGCAAACTTCTCAAGGTTACTCCCACCCGAAGCCCCTCTAAACACCGTCTTTGGTATAAACCGAACCGCATCCCGCGCCTGTAAGGCAAGATCATACCGCTTC
>JAFIHQ010000045.1 GCA_017849315.1 Treponema sp. | reverse complement strand
CTACTCTGATAACGCCTGCAGAACTCAATGTTTAAGGCAAGGGGCGTAAGCCCTATCGACTGAACATTGGGAGCCTGCGCCTTCGGGAGTCTGCACCTATGGAAGATTATGTCGCCTTTCCTTCTCCCAATAAGGCAACTCAAGAAGGGCTTCTTTGTGTAGGTGGGGATTTATCCCCGCCTACCCTTCTTTCTGCCTATCGGCAGGGGATTTTTCCTTGGTATAGCGACGACGAACCAATTCTGTGGTTTAGTCCAAATCCTCGTTTTATCGTGCTACCAGAGACCTTCCACATCGCCGAGAGTGCACGCAAACTGCTAAAAAAACGCCTTTTTAAGATTACACTAGACGTAGACTTCCCGGACGTCATACAGAACTGCGCCCACATTGAGCGCAAAGGTCAGCACGGAACCTGGATTGTGCCAGATATGATAGAAGCATACTGTCGGCTCCACGAGCTGGGTTATGCCCATTCGGTAGAAGCATGGCAGGATGGAACGTTGGTGGGTGGCCTTTATGGCGTGAGCCTGGGGCGCGCCTTCTTTGGTGAGTCCATGTTCAGCAAGGTGAGTGGTGCATCGCGCTGCGCCTTCCTGAACTTTGCAACAGCGCTTTTTAAGGCTGGTTTCAACTTTATAGACAGTCAAGTTTATACTGACTATGTCGCAGGTATGGGTGGGATTTCAGTATCAAGAAGACGCTATCTGTCGCTTCTGAGGGCTGCAATGGAGTATCCAGACCAGCGCGGTTCATGGAAAGGTGTCTATGGAGACGACCTGTCCATGATGACGACAGCGTTTGTGGGCCACAGTCCCCTATAGCAAATTGTGCACTTTTTTCGTAAAGTGTACGCTTGTAAAGTTTATGAGAATCCATGCCCGGCTGTTGGGTGTTTTCCCCAAAACAGTGCAATTGGAACGCAGAACAACGAAAGTAGGAAAACGATGAAAGTATTGTTCATACAACTGCCGCTCCAGGAACCAAATTGGGAGGATGTTCCTGCAAATGTCCCCCTGGCTGCAGGTTACCTGACTGCCTATGCCGAGTCCGTAGGGCTTCTGGACCGGTCTGAGTGGTCGATCCTGGACGAAGCAACCATGAATTATGGTTCGGATTCGGCTGTGGTGGCGAAAATTGCTGAAAATGAGCCTGACTTAGTCTGTTTTAGCCTGTATGCCTGGAACCTGGAGCGCAGTCTTCATATCGCAACAAAAGCTCGAGAACTCTTGCCGCGTGCACGTTTTCTGGCCGGTGGGCCAGAAGTCGTCGATGGCATGCCTATTCTCTCGCGCTCGCCTTTCCATGCTCTTGTAAAAGGGGAAGGCGAACTGCCTTTTGCTGCTCTGCTTCAAGATGTCCGTCAGCACAAGCCCTTGTCACGAATCTATGCAACGCCGGAAGTACTTCTCGATCTCTCAAAACTGCCCAATCCGTACCTTGCGGGTACCTTGCCTCTAAAGAAAGACGGTACCGTTCACTTTGAGACAATGCGTGGCTGCCCTTTCCGCTGTGCATACTGTTTCTATGGTAAGAACTACCCTGTCTTGCGCCGTTTTCCGCAAGAGCAAACCACTTCTATTATCCAAGCGGCCACAAGGGCCGGAGCCGCAGAATTGTACATTATGGACCCTTCTTTTCAATTTGGCTCTGACCTTGCACAGCGGCTCAAGAGCATAGCCCAAGCCAATAGCTCAGCAATTCCGATCCACACCGAAATGCGATTAGAGTCCGTCACCCCGGAAATCGGAGAACTGATGCAGGCCGCTCATATCGCCGAGGTTGAGGTTGGTCTGCAGAGCATCAACCCAAAGGCCTTAGAGGCAATCAATAGGACTCTGGACAAAGAAGCATTTGAAAAAGGTGCGGAAATACTCCAAAAGCAACATATTCTCGTAAAAACCGGACTCATTCTTGGCCTGCCCTTCGATGGCTATGAACAGGTCATCGAGACTTTCGATTTTCTTGGCATGCAAGGCTTGGGACAGGATGCAGAGCTGTACCCACTTTCGTTTTTGCCGGGAACCGATGCTCGGGAACGTGCAGACGAATGGGGCATGGACAGAATGGAACTGCCACCCTACTGGGTCACTGCAAACGACTGGATTTCCAGCGACGACATGGTAGATGCGGTTGCAGCTTTTGAGGAAAGTTTCGATGTAGAGTGGGCGGAACCCCCTGCGCCGCATTTCCTGCCAGAAAAAGAGGGCTTTTGCTCGTTTGTCGACGCTAGGAAAATCGAGAATATCGAATGGATGAGCGCCAATCCGCAACGACTGGCCAATTCTGTCACTGTGCTTGCGGACGCAGAAGACCCAGAAAGTCTTTCCCGGCTGGTTCGGGCGGCGCGCGATCTTAGGCGTGACAATCCTTATAACCTCTATCAAATCGTTCTTTTGAGCGATACTCGCATACCCTCGGAGAAGCTTATTGCAAGAATTCAAGATGCCTTCAGCTACCCTGATCATTACTACGAACTCTCGCATTATTTCTCTCCAGACCCACAGGAAGGGTATCAGGCACGAATGTTCTTTGCGACACGCAACTTTACGCTCGCTTATCGGGCTATGGAAGAAGCGCTTGACCTGGAGACCATGGTGATTCTTTCCGGCAAGACTGGTTACAACGCAGAGCGACTGGTGGAACTCTTACCCTATGTCATTTTTGACCGCGATAGTATTCCATTCGACAGGCTTTATGAGCTTTTGACGATTTATTCCGATTATCCTTCCATGTTGATAGAGGCACCGCCCAGTCTTTTTGATTGAAATGGCCTGCTCCACAAAAGCTCAGGAGAAATCTGTTTTCCAAACTCCAAAAACCCAAGTATTCTCTGTGATCCGCATCTGAGTGTGATATAGTGAAAATTGTCTATGCTGCTTACAGGTATTATAGTCGACCTTTAGTCGTTTTCTGTCGATAATTTTTAGAGAAACTTGAGAAGAGGTACGAATGATCCACCGCCACATAACCCACATAATGCGCGTTGCGCTAGCGCTTGTTGCAGTTTCGCTCACGCTCTGGTCCCTTGTCTCCTGTGGGACTACCCCTAAGCCCCGCAAGGAAGTGACGCTCAATGAGCT
>JAFIHQ010000044.1 GCA_017849315.1 Treponema sp. | reverse complement strand
CTTGTGGCCACGATCGGCAAAAAGCCGGGCCACATGGCTGCCAATATAGCCGGCCCCGCCGATTACTAGCACCTTCATGCTTCGCTCCTTAAGGGGGAATGTCCTCAAGGCTTACCATAGCACGAAAACACCCCTGGAATATAGCGCTTTTGAAGTCAGGCGACTTGTGACACGGAGCGTTTGATCTGCCACGTCACGGCGCCTCGTGTGTCACGCCAAGCAAGGCGACAAATTCCTTGGGAGTATAGACCAACAATTTCGAGTTTTTATAATCCTCGACATTCCGTGTGACGATAAATTCGCACGCGTTCCCGAAGGCGCATTGGTGTTGAACCGCATCCTCAAAATCCGGGAAATCGCTCCTGAGCGCCTGTACAATCTCCTCGTGGGTCACCGGTAGTACAACCAGAAACTTGAGCACCTGTTCAATGAAAGCCCTTGCCTTCGTGCCATTGCTTATCTTTCTAAGGACATAATAGATATTGGTGACAGATGTAGACGATATAAAACCCAATGCCTGACCATTTTCTATGCTTGCCAAAACCGCCCTACTTCCCTTGACGAAAGGCTCTCGGCCCGTTGCAACATCCAGTATGACGTCAGAATCCAGGAACACTCTCTTTATCATAGATTCTTCTCGATGAGTGCGTCTTCGAGAAGATTCTGATATTCCTGACCTTGGTAATCGTTCCTGAACATACCGGTAATTTGGTCAGTGATATCTCCGACGATGGAATCAGGTACGGCACTTAGGCTTTCGGAAGTAGACACAGTGTTGAGATACTCTTCGACGAGTTTTGAGACACTCCTGTTCTTCCTTTTTGCATACTTTTTGGCTTTGTCTACAACGTCCTTGTCGATTGTCAATGTCAATTTCGCCACCATTGCGTCACCTCTATACGTGTATTTTAAAAATATTACACGTGTAAGTCAAGGCAATTACGATACAGCGGAAACTAGAGGCAGCGGAAACTAGAGCCTAAATCAAAATGGACAAGTCGAAGGATAAATTTGACATAATTCAGCGTGATCTTGGGTGAATGTGGGTGAATGGCAGCATGCCTTGGCTCACACGCCTATTTCGATTTTTTGCCGCCGACCAGAATTGAACTGGTGACACATGGATTTTCAGTCCATTGCTCTACCAACTGAGCTACAGCGGCTGGTGTTGGGCGATACAAGAGTCGAACTTGTGACCCCCAGCGTGTCATACTGGTGCTCTAACCAACTGAGCTAACCGCCCATCGACAACGTCTTTTTCCGAATCCTTGTGAGGGATCCCTCTAAAGGCGCGACACGACTTTATAGCAGAGACCAGAACCAATGTCAAGGGCAAGGGCCACTACGCAAGCTGCCCTTGCGGATGCGACCACCTGATTCAGGGCCGCAAGACTCGTCCGGAGGACAAAAGCGAGACTATTTCGTACATGTTGGAAACGCGCCCCACGGCGAGCTTGTCCTTTAGGCCATAAAAGTCAAGGCAAGTTCCGCACGACAGAATTTCCACACCTTCGTCCTGCAAGCGGCGCAGATTCTCAAGGTGAATGGAGCCTTCCACAGTGAGATTGACACCAGAATTCATAAAAATCATGCGCACTGGCTTATTCTCGCCCTCAGCGAACGCGTAAATAAAACCCTTCATAAGAAGTGCGCCGAGCTCGTCGTTGCCCTGGCCAATGCGATCCGAGGCGAAAAACACCGTAAAAGGATCGGAAGTCTGGGCCTCGGTGCAAGCGGGCACAAGGACGTCGGCGCTTACGGGCTGTATGGGTGCCGCCGTAGCAGCCTTATTGGCCACAGAATCCGACACGACCCCGGATGTCGCTTTCTGAATCGAGCTTATCGTAATTGTCATGACACCAGCCGCACTTTTTTCAGCCTTCGCCTCGAGCCCAGCATGAGTCGCAAACCGAACAACGTTCTCCAGGGCCGTCTCGTTATCCACGAGGACGGTGAACAGAATATTGGAAAGAACGTCGGTACCAGAAAGAGCGTCGAGCGCCTTTTTGACCAACACGACCGGCTGTGGGCAGGCTAGCCCGCGGGCGTCGATGACCTGCGCAGATTCAGGCGATTTTTTCGCTTCAGAAGATTCGCTCATAATTTTTCTGCTCCTTATTTGTATTTGTTCGTTTTGAACCGGTTTGTGAATCCGATGCGACCGGTATCCATGTGCGTTCCGCCCACAGGGCCTCGGCTCCAAAGGTGCGGGCCAAGCTCGCAATCCGACGCAACTCCTGCTCACCATCTTTGCCTTGAGCGTCTGGTAGCCCCGCCACGATTCGCAAACAGAAGCCACAGTCACTCGTTATGGCGACAGGAACCGGAATGAGGTCCGCAGCGACGCCCTTGACTGCAGCACGTTTTTCCGCGGCGAGCGCCGCGCTCGTGGTTGAAAAAGTCACAATGTAAGCAGTCAATGATTCCGGCATTGCCTTGCCCCTCTTTGGCCACTTTTTGGCCACTTTTTGCCGCTCAGCGCCTGGCTGCACCGCGCCCAAGCTCGACCGTGCCAGGCGCGCCACCACTGTGGCCGACAATCGCGGCCATAACGCCCGCCGCCTGCAGAGCATCGAGGGCGGCGCTCGCCTCAGCCTGCGGCAGCGCGGCCAGGAGGCCGCCCGACGTTTGTGGGTCGAACAGAATATCGATCTCCTCGGGGCTAAAGTTTTCCGCGCCTCGAAGCGCCTGGCCGCGCCCATCCCTATTCCTCCGGGCACCATCCGGCACAAGCCCCATCGCTGCATATTCAGCCACATCAGGCAAAAGCGGAATCGCATCGAAATTAAGGCTAAGTCCGCAGGTCGTACCGGAGGCCATTTCTGCCGCATGCCCGGCAAGCCCAAAACCGGTCACATCCGTGCACGCCGCAACATGGAACCCCTTAAGAATCTGCGCAGCTTTTGCATTCAGCGTTGCCATGGAAGCCTCGGCAGCCGACTTTGCCCGCTCCGAGGCCATCTCGGCCCGAACCGCCATGTTGATAAGCCCTGTACCGATAGGTTTCGTGAGGATCAAGGCAAGCCCGGGGACAAGCGTGTTATTGCGCCACACCTCGTCAGGCCGGACTAGGCCAGTCACCGCATATCCCAGCTTCGGTTCAGGGTCCTCCACGCTATGCCCACCCACAAGGGCACATCCCGCCTCGATAAGCGCATCGAGCCCGCCAGCCATCATCGTTTTGAGCACGTCCAACTCGAGCTTCTTTACCGGAAAACACACCAAGGCGAGCGCGGTGAGCGGCTTCCCACCCATGGCGTAGACATCGGAAAGCGCGTTCGCCGCAGCGATCCTTCCAAAAAGAAAAGGATCGTCCACAATGGGCGGAAAGAAGTCCACGGTCTGCACGAGCGCCGTGTCATCAGTCAATTTAAAGACCCCGGCATCCTCGCTACCGGAAAAATCGGCGAGAAGCTCAGGATATGCCGGCTGTTCGAGCCCACAGAGCGCCTTCTCCAAGAGCCCCGGCCCAAGCTTTGCCCCACAACCGGAGAAGCGCGTATAGTGCATCAGTTTGACGTCAGTGGTAGTGGATGTATCGACAGTATCAGACATTGCCAGACACTTTCCCCTTTTCGGGCTCCATTTCTCGTAGCCTTCCTGTAACATGTTTGTGCAAAACACTTACACTCTGCCACTCCCCATTTTCTATCGATTGAAGCAACTCGCGTTCATCATTCTTGCTCATGATTTTCTCTCCTTGCATACTGCGAGGTTGTTGTTGCCCTCATTCCATAAAAACTCATTGAGTGAGTATAAGGTAAGAGGTACGCAATGTCAAAATATACATTGCCTTGTTGAGCGCAAAAACCTCGTTGGACACATGATCCGGAAGAACTAACCAGAAGAGCCCCGGCCTTATCAGCCAGGAAAGGATTTCGAGCAATAAGGTCACTTACAGACCCTTCAACAGAGAAAATGTCTTCAGGTATTCTTCGGGCGTCTGGATTATGACATCGTTCGCTTTGTAGTCTTTCCCATTTCGGGTAAGAATGGTGTCTATTCCGTTTTCGCGAGCAGTATAGTATTGCAGTCCGTCTTCAAAGTCAGAGAAACTAGAATTGAGGGCCAGATCGACCATTTTTTCATCAACAGAGACCACATGAACAATGATCCGTAGTTTTCTCAAAGATTCTTTCGCCTTTTCAATTCCCAATGTTTTTCGCAAGATATAGAATATATTGGCATACACCAAAGAGGTGGTCGCAAGACACACGCTGCCTTTGTATCCAAGGTCGAATACTCTAGCCGAAGGCTCATAGAATGGTTCTCGTTTACACAGGAGATCGAGAATAACATCGGTGTCCATAAAAACCGTCTTACTCATATTTTTCTTCCAAATAGTCGACGTAGTTCAAGCCTTTCAAGTCTTGTTCCGAGATAATTCCGCTCAATTCCTCAACAAGGGGTGAGAAAGGCGGTTCTTGGTCGCCATCGGAAGATACGATATGGCGAAAATAGTCTTCAACCAGATCTGAAAGGCTTTTCTTGCGTTGTCGAGCATATTCTTTTGCCCGTTCTATTACCGATTTATCGAGTCGAAGGGTAAGTTTCGTTTCCATTTTGATCCTCCTATACGTACTAATATACTACGATTTATACGTCTTTGAAACGGTCAAATACAGAAACCGCAAGGCAAGAGCATAAGCAAGAGAACGAGACTTGGTCGGATCGGAGATTGTGAAGTGTTCTATGCTGCAAGCGCCATTTCTGGGTCGACAGACACTGAGAGTACGCGTTCGGCCGTGTCCAAAGCATGACCGGGGAACGGAAAGCCATCTTTGGTGACACAACCTTCCAATTCACCGCATTCAGCCTAAAAACCGCCTTCTTACTTGTGAACCTTGAAATGGTTTTTCATTTTGGGTCTCCTTCTGTTACAGGTACGTTTACCAGAGCTTTTTTAGACCTTTCTTTAACACCGCCCTCCTGTACTATTTCATTCCAAGAACAAGCCTTATTCCTTCTTCCACTTTCTGCATTGTCGAGTTTTCAAGGTGGCCAATGCGCTGAACGAGCCGTCTCTTATTGATCGATGCGAGTTGAGACACCACCAAAACTGTGTTTTTTCCTAATCCTGTTTCTTCTTGCCCGACAAGTACGTTACCTGGCGCATCTGCCAATGCCAGATTGCTGGTCAGAGGCACAATGATAACCGTATTGATTCTGCTTCTATTAAAAGCATCATCTTGTATGATCGCCACAGGCCTACGAAACCCGGCCTCACTTCCGAACGGAAGCCCAAAGTCGGCCCACCAAAGTTCACCACGTGTCATCGCGGGTTAACTCCTGAAGCGCTTCAATCGTGGCTATCTGTTCTTCTGTAGTACCCTGTTCTTCTGTGGCTCCCTGTTCTTCCCTTTGCTGAGGCACAACGTTGGGTTGCGTTACATGCGGCACAAGGACAGACCTCGGCGAAACACCAACAATGCGTGCCTTTCCATAAACACTATCCAACGCCTCAGTAACCTGTTCTGCACTGTACTTGGCAAGATACTCCTCGAGCGCTTTTGCATAGTATAACCACAGGTCAAGTAATATATTGGGTCTTGATTATCGCCGATGTTGATCAACAGTATTCGCCTCAAAGGAATGATCAACACGGAGTATGCTTCAGAATTGTTCGTCTTCTGGGACGTGTTACAACACGAGACTAAAACAAGTTGGGTCGGAATCAGAAACCACAAACAGATACTTACATCTAATTTCACAGAAGACAGACAATTCCGGGATTCGCCCTTCTAAGCTATTGACAATATTTTGAACAGCGTTCATTCTCAAAATTACATTTCACCTGGCTTTGCTGGATCCGAGTTTTGCAAGATTCAAATCGATATGATCCTGAATCGACTAGAATGGATCTACAAGACATGATGATAAGATTTCCGACTTTTTTGCATGTTTTTGCTCGTTCATGGTTTCAAAAGGATTCCAATTAGAAAGATTCCCAAAGGAGGGAAATGTATGACACTGCTGAAAGGAGCAATTTCTGCCGTTATAACCCCCATGAAAAGCGATGGTTCTGTTGATTACGATACATATGCACATCAAGTCGACTTTTTAGCCGCACAAGGTGTGAACGGTTACTTTATCAATGGAACGACTGCGGAAGGTGCCTATTTAAGCACTGAAGAACGGGCGAGATGCTTGGAATTAGCGCAAGAACACAAAAAACCGGAGCAGTTCATTTGCCTCGCCTGTCTGGCGGCATCAACGAGCGAAGCTGTCGAACAGGTCAAGTTTTTTGAGAAATTCCATCCCGATTACTTCGTTATCGTTCCGCCCTATTATTTTGCTGCAGACGGAAAAATGATCCAAAAACATTACCTGACAGTTGCCAACGCCACAGATATTCCTCTCATCATTTACAATATTCCGCAAAGGACAGCCAACGATGCTTTTGGTGCTGACGTTGCAACCCTGATCTCCACAGGCAGATTTGCAGGCATGAAGGATAGCTCCGGCGACTTTATACGATTTTCGCGTTGGGTGCTCGAAGCCGACAGGCAGTTTAGCTGGATACAAGGCGAGGATTTGCTCGATGCCGCATCGCTCTTTGTGGGCGCATCGGGCGTGGTGAGTGGCCTCAGCAATATTTTTCCACGTCCATTCGTCAAAATGTACGAAGCGTCTCAAACCGGCGATTATCGTTCCATGGTCGAGTGTCAGAGAATAATCAACAAGCTTGGCACAATTATCGATGTGTGCGATGGCAAAGGCATAGCAGCTATCAAGGCCGCCGTCTCAATTCTAGGTCGATGTGAAATGTGGACCAGATTAGAGGCCGAACCACTGCCGGAATCGTCAATATCAAAGATCAAAAAGATCATCGACAGCGTGGCAATGGTCCTGTAATCCACTCTTTGGATTTCCCCATTTGAACGAGTCCGCGGCGTGCTTTCTGCGCGTGGGCGGCTGGAACGGCTATAGCGTCTTCGACGTCATGCCAATTATGACAAGGAAATGCGCGCTAGAGCGATCTCTTTTCGGTTGTGTGTCCAGGAAACATAAAGGCCTTCCCCTGAGGCAACGATGCAAGGATAAGAGAATTCTCCCTGCCCACTATCAAGTACAAGAGTCTGTTCCCAGTGCTCTCCTCCATCCCGCGAAACCGAAAGCACCAGGGGGCTTCGTGCCGCCCAATTGCCAGAAACGGGATTGTGAGCCAACACGAGTGAGCTGTCGTTTAAGCGAACCACGTCGATCGCTGAGTTATTGTTTGGAATAGCTGTCGGATAAGGCTCGTTCCAGCTAAAGCCGCCGTCCGAAGAATCACAGCGGTACACCCAGCCTTCGGTGCTTCGCAACAACATGTGAACGCCCCCGGTATCTTCCCAGAGTGTGGGTTGAATTATTCCTCTACCTTGAACGGATTGCAGAGACACCGGTACCATACCTGCGCTCGAATAGGCGGATGACGAAGGCTCCGTGCGTATGCGTATATCCTGGCTTCGCTTCCAAGTTTGTCCTTCATCCGTAGAAACATCCGAAAATGCGGTCCAAGCCGACCCCTTTTCGAGAGAAGCGCCAGCCACCCAAGTGCCATCTCGACGCAGAAGAATCTTGTTCCTTACTGGGCCTCTACCACCCCGGTCTCCAGGTACGAGTTCACGAGCGGGCCCCCACGATGTACCAAAATCGCGAGACACCCTCACCATCGTCTGCCAAGTCTCGATTTTGCAACCAAGCTTGTAAAACAAAATCAATGAACCACTTTTCGACAGGGCGAGCACAGGATTCCAATGCGCCACGCCAGTCTCGACGCTTATTCTGCGAGCAGGAGACCACTTGCCGTCGGCGCTGCGCCTTGCGAAATAAATGCTCACGTCAGGTTCGGCCTCGTAGGAGCCTGCAAACCATGCTCCTGCGAGATTGCCATCGCCAAGCAGCACAATGGTGGAGGCATGTCGCATAGGATGCCGTTCGGCTTCTATGGGAAATGCCTCTCTCCACACCAAGAACATAGTTCCGCTAACTCACATGTCAGAAAGGATAGCGTCGAAGTCTTTTTTGAGTTGACGAACAATATCGATAGGCGCCTTGTCATTGATCGAAGTGTCCTGTGCCATCGTCATGACGGGGCTCGGTGCCACTGAAGAGAACAGCATCACCGCTTTCGGATGCGGTGGCAGAAGCTTCATATAATCGAGGCTCGCAATGAAGGCCGCTCTTCCCGGCAGGTTCTTGGCCGCTTCCATTCCCACTTTTGAGGCCGGCAATTGGCCGGACTCAGCCCAAAGCACAGAATTCGCACTTAACCAGCGCACAAAATCCGCAACGGCTTTTTGTTTTGCAGTATCGCTTTTCTGCTTGTTGGGGAAGGTCAGGATTTCGGCGGCACCCCACATCGCTTCCTTATCGAAGATTTTGGGGTACATGTTGCTCGTCCACTTTACTGGTGAAGAAATGAGTTTACCGAGTTGCCACGGGCCATCGATGAACATCGCTACTTTGCCCGCTATGAAATCGTCTACCGGCGACTTTTCCCCTTTCGGCACAATCTTGTACTTAAAGATCAGGTCTTCAAGGAATGATATCGCCTTAACCGCTTTGGCTTCGTCAATCTTTGTCTTCTCCATATCCTCGGTAAGGAAGTTCGCATCCTGTTGGTTCATGAGACCGAAGAAATGATAAAAGAAGTGGTGATTCTGAAGCAGTCCCAGACCGTATTGTACAATGTTGTTTTCGTCGAACCCTGGTTCGTTCGGGTGTTTGCCATTCTTGTCGATCGTCAGCTTTTGCCCGTACGCGATCAACTCGGCACCGGTTTTTGGTGCCCCCATTAGTCCTGCCTTTGCAAGAAGGTCGGTGTTTACATAAAGGCCGTGCATATGCACATCGAGAGGTACACCGTATTGCACACCGTTGTAGAAACTCCCATTCCATCCGATCTCGACAAAATCGTTCTTGGAAAGCCCGAGCTTCTTGACGACGTTCGCATCGAGAACCCCCATCTCTACGAACTGTCCAAGTTCAAAGGGGTGCATGACGAGAATATCGGGTGGATTCCCGCCTTTCATTTCCATAAGGAACTTCGAGAACAGCGGAGTCCATTGCATCGATTGGAAATTCACGACGACATTGGATTGAGAAGCATTGTATTTATCCACGATGCGCTTCATCGTGTCGAGGTCGGGACCTGTCCACCCGCCCCAATAGTCGATGCTGATCGGTGCAGCGCCGACCGACGCCACTATGGCGACTACCATGGCCACAATGGTAAAGAGTCTTCTTGCACTTCGCATTGATTGCCTCCTTCCAAAAGACTGGCTTCTAGGGGAGCGCTTAGAAGGCCGTCGACCTTCCGCCCTTCCCGCAGTTTTCCACAATTTTGAAAAGCTATGGCTATCAGCCCTTTATCCCTGTACTGGCAATGCCCTCCACAAAATTCTTCTGGAAAATGAGGAACATAACGACCGAAGGAACAATAGCCATGCAGGCTGCCGCCAACGACGGACCGTATTGGAACTGTGCGTTCGATCCCGCGCCACCCATAAACTGCGCAATGCCCACAGGAAGTGTCTTAAGAACATCGTCTCGTATCACAACCAGAGGCCAAAGGAAGTTATTCCAATTGCTGATAAAGGTCAGAATTGTAACCGAGGAGAGGGCGGAGGTAGAAAGTGGCAAGATTATTCTGAAAAAAATAGTCCATACACTTGCACCGTCGATAATGGCCGCTTCTTCGAGTTCCAGTGGAATTGTCTTGAAAAAACTTGTAAGAATGAAGACACCCGTGACATTCGCTCCGGCAACGAGGATTATCGCCGCCCATGTATTGAGCAACTTGAGCGAGCCTGTAAGGAGGAACAAAGGCACTACACTGACTTGATTCGGAATAAGAAGCATGGAGATGACAATTGAGAACAGGACGTTCTTGCCCTTAAACTCGAGCCTCCCGAAGGCGTATGCTGCGAGCGAGGTAAGGATAAGGACAAAGGCGGTCGACAAGACAGAGACTACCACGCTGCTCAGCATCCATTGCATAAACGGGTATTTAGTGAGCACCGTCTGATAGTTCGAGAGGGTCGGCGTCTTTGGTATCCAGACTGGGGGATAACTGACGATCTGGGCTTCCGGCTTAAGCGAAGAAACAAAGGCCCATGCAACAGGGAAGACGAAAATAATGGCAAGAAGAAGCAGGACAACGTACATGAGGGTTCGAGAAACCATGTATCGCCCTTTCATGCTTTCCTCCTGCGAGGTTCGCGTTCCTTGAACAGCCCATTCTGTAGACCGACAATAATGATAAGCAGCACCATGGTGACAGTACTGATAACCCCCGCATAGCCTAAATTATAGTTTTGGAAGGCCATATTGTAGAGGTATTGCACGAGCGTAAGACTTGCAGATCCAGGGCCGCCTCCCGTCATTACAAAGATCAAATCAAAAACCTGTATCGCATTAATGAGGGTCATGGTGATGACCATAGAAGTGATTGGTTTGAGGAGCGGAAGTGTTATACCAAAAAACGTTTGCCTGCCATTCGCACCGTCGATATGCGCGGCTTCGTAGAGTTCGGTCGATATGCCTTGGAGCCCCGCAAGAAAGAGTACCACATCGTACCCAATGTAAGACCATATCGTGACAATCGCGAGTGAAGGGAGGGCCCAACGTTCGCTCGTAAGCCACTCAACCGGTCTAAGGCCGAGTGCCTTTATGTAATAGTTCAGAATTCCAAAATTAGTGTCGTAAAGCCAATTCCAAATTACGCCGACTACTGCCGGTATCAGTATGTAGGGAATTATAATCAGCGCTCGAACCGTATTTCTGAATTTCAGTTTGTTGTTGAGGAGAACTGCAACGAGAAGACTTAAGATCACAAGGACCGGTACCGTATAGAGCAAGAAAAGGAGCGTATTCGTGAGCGCTTTGTAGAACATGGCATCGCTGAAGAGCTTTCTATAGTTCGCTATGCCTTTCCAAACAGGATTACCGACAATTCCCCACTTGAAAAATCCCAAGCCGATTCCTGCAAGGCTGGGACCGAACCTGAACAAAAAGAAGATGATGAGATAAGGTGCCAGAAATAGTATCGCCCACTTGCCTTGCTTTTTCCTCGTCATGCCGATCCCCTCTGTTCCAATGCTGCTAATGCCCTAATGTACTCTCGTGCGCCCTCAAAACCCCTTTTGTTCATTTATAATGAACACTATTCTTAATTCGATTTTCATTATAAGCGACCCCTAGTGTGCTGTCAAGCAAAATCTCAGACACCGATAAGCGGCCTTAACTCTTGTTGCACCTCAAGAAGCAGACTTGCATTTCTAGCTATTGTCTCCTCCGTAAAACGCAAAGAAGGTCCCGATATGCTCATGGATGCCACGACTGCATTGCCTATGTTGCGTATAGGTACGGCAACGCATCGGATACCGTATTCATGCTCCATATCGTCAATGGCATATCCGCGGTCTTTGATTGTGTTTAGGTCTGCTCTGAGCCGTACTGGGTCGCACAATGTGTTGGGAGTGAACCGAAACAAACCCTTGTCGATGATATGCTGCGTGACGCTATCCGGCATAAAAGCCAACAGAGCTTTGCCTATCCCCGTGCAGTAGAGTGGAGCCTTTACGCCGATGATGGATCGTGCCGAATAAGAACCAGGCGGGAACACTGAATCGATATAGAGCACCTCGTCTCCACTCAGTATGCCAAGATAGACATTCTCACCGGTTTCCGCACTGATGCGTTCCAAGTACGGATGAACCAGGGTCCGCAAATCGTGAGACTGATACATGACGTGGCTAAGCTCAAGTATCTTGCTTCCTAGTCGATACTTGCCGGAACGCTCATTCTTCTCGAGGAAACCGTACCCACAAAACGTACTCACCATGTTCGATATACTGCTTTTGAGAAGGCCAGATCGTTCCGACAGTTCTGTAATGCCCAGTTCCGGTTCCTGGATCGAAAAATAACCGAAAAGCGAAAGTGCCTTGGCAAGGGATTTTACTTTATAAGGCTGCTTATCGGAACTATTGTGATTTTCTTCAAATTCATTATTGATGAACATATTTTATCCGTATACCACGAATGTGATATGTGGTCAAGAAAACTCAAGATTTTTCGACATAAGTGTGCTGCGCCGAGTCTCTAACTTATAACACTGGGAGACTTTACCATTTCACGACCCGACGATCTGCGCGACGATGCGAAGAACCTCGTCAATTTCTTGTTCTGTCGTGAAATATCCGGGGGAAAGGCGAACGGTACCGCCAAATTCGAGACTTCCGATGGTTTTGTGGGCTTCTGGTGCGCAGTGCAGTCCATGTCGGGCCACGACGCCACGCTTGTCCAATTCCGTGGCAAAGACGTCGAGGTGCAGGTTTTCGGGCCGAAATGAGACGACAGGCGCATGCCTGGGGGCTTGCGACGACCTGGCATGTCGCTGAGCCCCGCCTTTGGGATTTTGATAGGCCGCGCTCTCCATGGGGCTCAATGCCGGGCTCTCCGAAGAACGGAACGGTGGACCATACACGTGGATTCCGGAAATAGCCGAAAGCCCGGAAGCAAGGCGCAATGTTAGCTCGGCCTCGCGCCTGCAAATCTCATCAAGGCCAACGGAAGTCACAAAGTTGACAGCATGCAGAAGGCCCGCGGCGCCTGCAAGGTTCTGTGTTCCGGCCTCGAACCGATCGGGAAGCTCGGTAGGCTGTTCCTCGGAAAGCGAATGGCTACCGGTACCGCCCATAATCAGTGGCTCCGGCATTAAAGTACCGACTGTGTCTGTCATGCCTGCGGTGTACACAGTCTCGGGCCCGCCTGCGAGATAGAGCCCCCCGATGCCGGTCGGCCCGAGAAGCCCTTTGTGGCCAGGAAAACAGAGATAGTCGGCGGGAGTGGCACTCATTTCGAAAGGGAAATGCCCGATGTATTGGCTGCCGTCCAGACAGACCAGGCTGCCCACGCGGTGGAATCGTTCGGCGAGCTCCTCCCATGGGAGCACGACGCCTGTAACGTTAGACGCCATCGTAAAAACCGCAAGGTCGGGCTTGAGCGACAGCGCCTGCGTAAGCGCGGCTTCGTCGGGCCGCCCTGCTTCGTCGAAAGGCAACACAAGCACCTGGACACCACGGTACTTTTCCAGCCAGCGCAAGGGGCGCATTACGGCGTTGTGTTCGTAAGAGCTCGTCACCACGAGGGGCACGGAGCGATCTCTTCTGTGAGCAAAAATTGAGCGGTGTTGCGCCCAGGCGGCGAGCAGGGCGGACTGAGGTGCATTCGCCGCTTCCCACTGTGCGCCCAACGGCGCGGGTTGACGTGCATCGGGCGCCTCCCACTGTGCGCCCAGCGGTTCTACATGCGGGGCGCCCAGCGGCCCACGGTCCAAAAGGCCGAAAAGCACGATATTGAGCGCTTCCGTGGCGCTTTTGGTAAAAATGAGGCGAGCCGGCTCGGGCGCGCCAATGGCCCGCGCGACTGAGTCGCGCGCGTCAAAAAGAAGGCGGTCGGCAGCGAGGGCGGCGGCGTGGGTGCCGCGGCCGGGGTTGCCGGGGAAGTTGTCGATTTGGGCGGCCATGGCGCACCCGAGCCCCGGCGCTTTAGGAAAGCTCGTTGCTGCGTTGTCTAGATAAATCATAGAAGAACCCGAGGTGCTCATTGTGGGCGCGCTCCCAAATGCAGAAGCGCTTCCAGGACCCCGCCTGCAATCGCCCGTGCCTTATCGGAAATGCTTGTAAAATCGACACTTGCTCCGCGCGGATCCACATCGGCTATCTTCGTTCCGGCTTCGACAGAGCTCCCCCCGCGAATCATCCCGCGTACAAGCCCCGACAAGGGCGCGCTCACGACGCTTTCTCCAACCTTGACGAGTGGCTCACCCTTCTCAACAACCGAGCCAATGTCGCGCAAGATTGTAACTTGGCCTTCGCAGGGTGCATGCACGACCCGCTCGGTGCTGTACCCCCCGATGACGCCTGGTTGTCCAGTGTTTTCGGCAGCACTGCCAGAAAAAAACACCCTGCCTAAGTTGTGCCCGCGGTTAGTCTCGACAACCGCGTGTGCATCCACACCTGCTATAAAGCCAGGGCCGAGCGCAATCACAATAGGCGCCATCGAAATTCTT
>JAFIHQ010000043.1 GCA_017849315.1 Treponema sp. | reverse complement strand
TTGGCACAATGGCGTTGAGCCAGGTGGATGCACCCCACAGGAAGGACGCGAGTGACAGGAGCTTTGGCCTTGAGAATCGGTCGTAAAGCCAGCCCCACACGGGGAAGCAGATGGCGCCAACAATGAGAGCTCCCGTCGTTACGGCGCCCATCTGTGTGCGTGAAATGTTGAAGGTCTGCATGATCTGCGTTGTGAGCGGGCCGATGAGCAGTTTGTCGGCCTGATGAATGAGCATGAAAAAGAACAGAATCCAAAATGTCGAGCGCGCACGTGGTACAGCCGGGGTCTGCGATTCAGTCTTCACGGTTTATGCTCTCCTTTTCTAAGTAATGAGTTATTATCTCGCCGGTTCAAGACTATAAGACAGCTCATATTGTCCATAATTGTTCGAACTAATCCCATTGCGGGTCGAACCGGTATAGCTTGCCTGCCCTGGCAAAACATGAACAATTACAGGTCCGCTTTCTCCTACCCGCAAAATCCCGGCGTGAACTGCAGCGTGAGAAATCATGGAATCAGAAGTATAAATGTCGGTTCCCCAGATTGTGCGTTCCTGTGCGCTTCCGGTCACCCAGACAACATAGGTTTTGCCTGGCCCCACACCGGGAATATCGCGAACCGTGCCCGGATCGGGAATCATCCACACAATGTCACTGGCGGAGATACTTGCCGGCTCCAGAGAATAGCTCATTCCGTAGGAACCATAATTCCGCGTTGTGACGCCATTTCGGGTACTTGCCACATAGCCCGATTGTCCCGGCAACAGTCTCACTTTGACTATTCCCTTTTGGCCATTAGAAAGTACGCCAGCGTGGACAGCAGCAGTACCGAGATTGGAATCGATTGTATAAATGTCTGTTCCCCAAACACTGCCCGAGGTTGTACCGGTAACTTGTACATAGACAACCTCGCCTGCCTTGGGCTTCCGCATTTTCATTAGTACATCGGCGTCATCAAAGACGTAGAAATTCTGTTTGTTAGTTATTGGCTGTTTCTGTGCCGATTGTGGAGGCTGTTGAGCTGGTAGAGTAGGTCCAGGCATGTTGGGTGAAGTCTGAGCCATCGCTGCAGTCCCCTGTGATATCGGAATGAACTTAAAAGAAAGGCCATAACTTCCCCAAGAATTGCTCGTGACTCCATTTCTGGAAGAGCCGCTATAGGATGGCAAGCCATCGCAAATAATTACAGCCACAGTGCCGGTCTGGCCATTGGCAAGAAGCCCCGCGTGGACAGCAGCGGCGGCCACGTTCGAGTCCAGGGTATAGATATCCGTACCCCAAAGCGAGGATGAGGCACTTGCATCGCCTTTAATTGAGAGAAAAAGCACAGATCCGGGCAAAAGACCTGAGATTCCACGGAGATTAGGTGTGCTCTGCCCAAACGTGAGCGAGGCTGAGAAAAAACTAAGAAGGAGCACTGATAAGAAAAAGATTGATGCCGAGTATCTGTATCCTTGTTTCATCCGCTGACGCATTATTCTTCCCCTCCCTTGTGGCACTGCTCTGGAAATGAAATCTACTTCAGCCTAATTCAGATAATGGATAAATGCAAATGTAAATGTATTTGTATATTGTTGTATACTGCGGAAAATGCCTGAAGTCGGGGTGAGCAGAAGCCGGATCGCAAGATGGAATCAGCCGAAGGAAGAACTAGCGTCGGGAGTCCATGTCCTGCCAGAAGAATTCGGGTTCCTTGCTCTCAAACTTCATAAGCTCATGTGTAAAGGGATGTTCTACCACGATGAGCTTTGCGTGGAGGCAGAGCCTTCCAAAGGGGTCGGTACGGGCAGCGTAGCGATGGTCGCCTGCGACGGGGTGATGAGCGGCAGCGAGCTGCGCGCGGATTTGGTGCTTTCGGCCGGTTTCCAGGGAGAGCTCGAGGAGTGTGTAACGGGATGAGGATGCAAGGCGCGGGGATGAGGATGCAAGGCGCGGGGATGAGGATGCAAGGCGGCGCCAGTGGGTGACCGCGCGCAGCGAGCCGGGGGCCTCGGGCTCAGTCTCGTAGACGGTGCCTGCTCTGTTTTCCGCAAGCCAGGTGTCGTAGGTGCCAGCGTCCGCATCGAATTCGCCTTCGACGAGCGCTACGTATACTCGTTCCTTGACGAGCTCGTTCCAATTGTCCATGAGGACTTTTTTTGCACGTGGATTCTTGGCAAGAATCATGACTCCGGAAGTGTCGCGGTCGAGCCGGTGCACAAGCGCGGCTCTGCCATGAGGGTTGTTGTGCTGGATATGCGCGCTCACAAGGTCGTACGCGGTCTTTTCGCGGGAGCCTGGTCCTGCAATGACTGCAAGGCCTGCGGGTTTCTCTATGGCGATAAGGTCTCGATCTTCATAAAGGAACTCGACCCTGCGTGTGCGATTTTGCGCGCTTTGATGTTGTGTGGCACGATGCGGTGTGGCTCGATGTTGGGCAACTTGGTGTTCTGAATTGTGGGGGCGATTGTGGGGTTGACGGTGCTCCTGCTGCATAGGTCGATTGTAGCGCCGAGAGCGGGAAGGCCGCTAGTGATCACAGGAAGCGCGATTGATGGACAGTGTGATTGATGGGTGGCGCGATTGATGGGTGGCGTGATTGATTTGCGCCCCATGATCTGTCATTTTGACGCCAATCCTGATAAAATCGAAGTATGGTAATTCAACGCAAAGACATGAAGATTGAAAAACGCCCCCAAATGCGGGGCGGAACAGGCGAGTGCACGCTGACCATGTTGGGCGGCGACACGTTGCAAAAGCATTGCAGAATGCTGTCGGAAATCGTCATACCCGTGGGATCGAGCATTGGGGAGCATGAACACACAGGCGAGACAGAATACTACATCATTCTGGAAGGGCGAGGCATCGTGCGCGACAATGGGGTGGACACAGAGGTTAAACCGGGCGATGTCGTTGTAACGAACAATGGGGCCAAACACAGTATCACAACGATCGGGGATGTGCCGGTAAAAATGATCGCCGTGATCGTGACGGACGCATGACGGACACCTGACGGGGGCGTGACGGGCCGGTCGACTTTTTTCTTGATGGATCAGTAGGATTTGTGGTCCGGTAAGCATTTTACGGTTCAGCGGGCGTTTTATAGCTCGGCGGCGCAAAAAGGGCATACATGCAGATACTGGCCGCCACAACGACATTGAATGAATCTATGTCGTTGGCCATGGGGATTTTGACTTCGTGTGCGCAAAGGTCGAGCACTGGGGCGGGAAGGCCGTAACCTTCGTTGCCGACAACAAGGATTAAGGGGTACGAGGGCGTAAAGGTGTGCAAGGAGACGGCCCTGGGACCGAGCGTTGCAGCGGTAAGCGCGAAGCCGTGGTCAGATAAGAGCCGAAGGCCCTCTTGGTCGCAATTGTAGAGCGGCACGGTAAAGCAGTTGCCCATGGAGGTGCGAATCGCCTTGCGGTAGTAGGGATCGGCGCAGCGTGGGCCCAAGAGTACGCCTTTTGCGCCAAAGCCTGCCGCGCTGCGGATAAGTGCGCCGACGTTGGACGGGTCGGTTACTTCCCAGATGCAAAGCCAGGCGGCTTTTGCGTTGTCCGGGGTATCCGGCTTGTCGGGCGTGTCAGGCCAGTCCGGCATCCGTTGTAGTGCCTCGATGCCGGCTAGCGTAGGGCGGCGCGCCAGGGCCACCGCGCCGTGGTGGAACTTGTAGCCCAAGAGTGCCACAAGCTTATCGTGCGGCAGGGGCGTGACCGGGTATTGGCCGGCGGCCCTGGCGCGCCAGGCGTCGGCCGCCTCCTCGCTGCAGAGCAGAGACTCTAGCTGGACACCTGCCTGGATGGCCTTTTCGATGACGAGGCGGCCTTCCAGCACCATGCAGCCCTCTTTAGACAAATCTTTGTCTTTCAGGTTCGCGAACAGCGACAAATCAACACTCATCACCGAAGTATATACTTTTTACCCCTTTACCGAAAAGCTTGCATGCGACAGAATTATGAGCACCATGCGCGTACTCAACTTTGGCTCCATGAATTTGGATCACGTCTATCGCGTCGACACTTTTATCCGCCCTGGCGAGACCAAGGCGGCTTTGGATCTTACCCATCATGCTGGCGGCAAAGGCCTCAACCAATCGATTGCCCTTGCCCGTGCAGGGCTCAATGTGTATCACGCCGGCAAAGTTGGTCGGGAGCCAGAGGCTGGCCTCTTGGTTGATACGCTCAAGAGAAGTGGTGTAAATATTGATAATATAGATATTTCAGAGGCTCCGACTGGACATACAATTATTCAGGTCGACAATTCCGGCGCAAATTGTATCCTGCTTTTTCCCGGCGCCAACACCGACATAGACGAACCATTCATAGAGCGCGTGCTTTCAAACTTTGAATCAGGCGATATACTTTTGCTCCAAAACGAGATAAGCGGCATTGGTTCGATTATGCGCAGAGCCGCTTCGCGCGGGATGAACATCGTAATGAATCCCTCTCCTTTTGATGCCAAAATACAGAGCTATCCTATGGAGCTTGTCAACATTCTTGTTGTCAACGAAATCGAAAGCGAAGGCCTTTCTGGCGAGCCGAATCCGGAGCGTGCTGCTTTACTGTTGGGTCAACGCTTTCCGAATACGAAAATTGTCCTGACACTTGGGGTGAACGGTTCAATCTGTATTGAAAAGGGCAAAGCGATTCATCAGAAGGCTTACCCTGTTCAGGCAGTTGACACAACCGCTGCTGGCGATACGTTTATGGGTTACTTTTTGGCAGGCCTTGCCGAAGGTATGACGAATCCGCAGGCCATGGACTTGGCTTCAAGGGCCGCTGCCATTTGTGTGACACGCCCTGGCGCTGCCGAATCGATTCCATATCGTGCAGAACTTCGGGATCCTGCGGTGCTTCGCGCATTTCGAGAATAGCCTGGCATGGGAGGTTTTGCATCGTGAGCGTTGTTTTCCGATTCGATGATGATCCGGAACTCAGAGACGTACGGATAGGTCTTGTTGAAGCGAGTGGCCTTTCGTGGAACGGAGCCTCTCTTGGGCTGGATGATCGATTCCAGGAATGTCTTAACGAATTTCGCGCTACAAATGGTTCTATCGTAAGCAAGGAGCGCAAGGCTGCAGTGAGGGCCATGCTGCGCAAGGGTAAGTATCGGCCAGCCGGCAGAGGAAAACCCTCAAGCGAGTATCTTTTTGCAGCAGCTTTGGAAGGGGCCTTTCCTGCTGTAAACTTCTTTGTCGACGCCGCCAATCTGGTGAGCCTGGTATCCGGCTACCCAATTAGCCTTATCGACGGCGAAAAGGCTGGTGCCAGCTTGCACTTGAGGCTCGGCCG
>JAFIHQ010000006.1 GCA_017849315.1 Treponema sp. | reverse complement strand
GAATAACGAGCACTGCAGCCCCGGCAGAAGCAAAGCCGAGCCGTACCTTCTCTGGCGATGGAGCATTTCCAGTAGACTTTGCCTTGAGCCTCAAGAAAAGCGGCCGCAAGGCCAAAACCAGCACCAGCCCTAGGATTCCGAGATCGATCCAAAAAGCCGTGGCAGTATCCCTTGCTTGGAACTTCTTAAGCTGATAGCCGAGCTGGGCAACCTTGGCAGGAAAGCTTCCTAGCCTCCCCAATGCCATGCTTGCGCCCTCTACGAGCAGAATCGACCCAGATATTATTCGAACCGCCAAAGCGTGGCGATTGAAAAAGTGGATGATCGGTTTTGCTTTTTCAAAGAAAAGTCCTGTGAGAAGGAATGGAATTCCCAGGCCGCCAGAGTAAAAAAGCAAAAGCACAAAGGCTTGCAAAGCAGAACCACTCTGCCCTGCCATAAACAAAATTGAAGCCAGAAGCGGTCCAATACAGGGCGACCACCCTACGGCAAACGACATACCGAGTAAGAGAGCCTCCAGGGCACCGGAAATCTTTTTGCCTGAGAAACGGGCGATCGCCCTTTTGTCGACGCGCAAAAAACCGATGAAGTCGAAAATCAAATTCACACCCAGAAGCATCACCAGGACACCACCAACAATATCGAGTATGCGGGTGAGCCCCGCAGACTGAAGCATTTTGGCCCCGCCTGAGAACGCAACACCCATGACCGCAAAAACAAGCGTAAAACCGAGCACGAAGCTTAATGCTGCGCGCATCACTTTGCCGCGCGTTTCCTTATTCTTGCTCTCGACGCCAAGGTCTCGAGTGCTTATTCCTGATATGAAAGATATATATGCAGGAATAAGCGGTAGAACGCAGGGCGAAAGGAACGACAGGAGCCCCGTCACAAAAGCCGACAGAATCGAGGGGGCGCTCATTCTTCGGCCAGTTTGGTAAGGAGGCTAACCACCTCCGGCCTGCTATAGTCTATTCCACCCACCACTCCGGCAATGAAGCGGCCCTGTTTGTCCAGCACATAGGTAGTCGGAATGCCCTGGCTTGCATAAGTTGCCAAGAGCTTATTCTGCGTGTCGAGGTAAATCGGGAAGGTGTATTTGTTCTGTTTTAGAAAGTCTTTTACCTCGGCGGCACTGTCGCCAACGTTTACCGCGATAATCTCGAACTTTTTGCCCTTCATTTTGGCGGAAAGCGCCTCAATACTCGGCATTTCTGCCTTACATGGCGGACACCAGGTAGCCCAGAAGTTAAGGAGCACGATATTGCCCTTGGCACTGGCACGGGTTTTGCTCGCGCCGTTCAAATTGACGACGAGAAAATCCTTCATGGTCATGGGAGGATCGAAAACCGAAAAACCGAGCTTTTCGAAGCTGGCTGCATACCAGGGGCGCACAGTCGCTGCATGAATCCCTGCGACGGTACAAAACATCAGGGTCAGAAATAGTGCTACGAACGCCCCGTTCAGGCGACTTTTTCGATTCTTACCGGATTTTACCATAATCACTCCCCTTGATTTCAGTTCTATTCAATAGAATCTACACAATAAAACGAAAACAATAATATAGCAATAATACTATATAAAAAACAACTTTCAGCGCAAGCCGTTGTCGGAATGTCGAAAAATAGAGTATCTTGTAAAAGATAACTCAGCATACTAGGGAGTGAGAATGAAAAATCTGAATTTGACATATCTGGAGAACGAGCCCGAGACAGAGCCCGAGGAGAAGAAGCCTGTTGTAAAGGGTGAAGATCCCTTTTCGGAGCGTTTCTTAAAGACGAGGACCATCCTGCTTAACGGGGAAGTCGACAAAGACCTTGCGGAAAAAGTGGTAAAGCAGCTTCTGATAATGGACGATGCATCTCATGATACCATAACGATTTTGGTGGATTCTCCCGGCGGCGATGTGTACTCTGGTTTTTCAATTTACGACACGATTCGCTTTGTGAGTTCACCAGTACGTGTGATCGGAATGGGATTGGTTGCAAGCGCTGCTGCCCTGATCTTCTTGGCTGTTCCCAAAGAACGGCGTTTTGGACTGCCGAATTCTTCCTATTTGATCCACCAACCGCTTTCCGGCATCGAGGGAGTAGCCACAGAGATCGAAATCCACGCCCGCGAACTAGAGAAGACAAAGGTGAGGCTCAACGAGATCATTGCCGAAGCTACGGGCCAGACTCTGGAACGAGTAGCTAAGGATACTGATCGCGACTACTGGATGAACGCTAATGAGGCGCAAGAGTATGGAATTTTAAGCAAGATCGTGACAAAGCGAGCCGAACTGCCGAACTGATTTTTGAGTCTTGTTTTAGAGTTCTGAAAGAACTCCTTGCGCCAGTTTTTGAAGTGAGAAGTACAATTCGTGACGTCATATCTGTGGAGGAAGTTGCTCCATGGAAAAGCGATGCTTAGGGCGTTCACGGGTTGTGCTTTTTTGTATGATTTTGCTTCCATTCACAGGGTTCCAGTGCTCGTTGCCATTTACAAAGCCCAAGGCGGATGAACTTAGTATTGTCGCTTACAATGTTCACAATCTTTTCGATTGTCACGACGATGGCGATGAATACCCGGAGTTCAAGAGCGGATCCAAAATCTGGGACGAAGAAAAATACCATACCAGGCTAAAGAATACGGCCCTTGCGGTACGTTCGTTTTACTCGACACAGACTGGTTACTCGAAGCAAGCTGGACCGGATATTCTTTGTTTGGAAGAAGTCGAAAACAAGCAAGTCCTGGATGATCTTGCAGACGGGGAGCTTAAGTCGCTCGGTTATAAGTGGCGAATCATTGGCGGGCCAGAGAATTCAAGCATAAAATGCGGGATTTTGTCGCGCCTGCCAGTAAAGTCTGTTGTGGCGCACAACGTGGCAGATACCTGGGGCTTCGGAGAAGGACGCGATATTCTGGAAGTAGTTTTTGACCTCAGCTCATTTGTATCGCAACAAGGATCATCTCAAGGGATGGAGGATGAGCTAACCGTTTTCTTATGTCACTGGAAGTCGAAGAAGGAAGGGGAGCAGACGACGGAAGTGGCCAGGGTTGAGGCTGCGCGCCTGGTTGCAGCAAGGATTAGGGCATTGGAAGCCGAGGACAAGCACCGTGCTATACTGGTGTGTGGTGACTTTAACGAGTCGCCTGACGAATTTCAGCGGGTTAAGCAGGCCTACCAAACAGCGATGATGCCTGTTGGAGATCAGAATTCAGGCTTTGAGAGTTTGCACATAACGTATAGTTTGGATAAAGTCCTACCGACGACGGAAAGCTCTTGGGCACTTTTTTCTCCTTGGGGAGGTTCTGAGGAATTCAGCTATGCCTTCGATGGAAAAACTGAAAGATTGGATGGATTTCTGCTGAACGCTGCCCTGGTTGATGGCAAGGGCCTGGATTACGAAGCTTTTGACCCGGCCGGAGCGCAAGAGCTTTTTGACGACAAGGGCAATATCTTGTGTTGGGATGGGAAGAAGGGGTTTTCCGATCACCTTCCCATTGAACTCAAACTGCGGTGGCGTGGAGGACAATAATGATTTCCGGAGCGGTGGCTTTATTGTGGTTAGCAATAATTCTTGCCTTTGCTTATGTCTTAGTCGGACTGTTCGGAACGAGTCCTTTACTCACCTTGCTAGGCTGCGCGCTGGTGTACGGGCTCTGCATAGGTCTACCTCAGGATGCCGTGGTCTTGGGTGTGATGGATGGTTTTGGAGGATGGTTGGGGACCTTTGGGCTTGCTATTGCGATAACCGCAGTAACTGCAACGATTCTGCAGAAGTCGGGCGCTCTTGCGGCAATAGGGCAATGGGCTACAGGTAAGGTACAAGCAAAGAGTACACAAAGAGGGCACCTTACCAGGCTTGCTGCTCTCTTGGGATTTGCAATTGCAGTTCCTTCGCCTGGGGAGTTTGGCTATTTTCTTTTTTTGCCACTAGTTGAAGACATTGCAGACGCGAGCAGCGTAGGTAGAACCCGGTTCGTTCTCGCCTATGCTGCAGGAATATTTGCGGCAGGTTCTCTGGTTATGCCTACGGTTGCCGCTCTTTCTTCCGCTCGTGCCTTTGCCGCAAGTCTTGGTCAAACACTCTTCGTGGGCCTTATCGCAGCGATTGTGGCGCTTGTCTCTGGGTTGTGGTGGATATCGCGCAAGAATCCTTCGGCTGTTGTACAAAAAGATGTTGGCATGGATAAGAACTCTCAGGTTGGAGTCCAGACTGATGGTCAGACTGGTATTCAGACAGGTGCATCTGCTATCAGGCGCCCGCTTATTCCTATTGTTTTGCCGTTTGCGCTGCTGGTGCTCAAAATGATTGCGGATTTGCCATTTCGTCCTTTTGGCAGTGGCTGGGTATATGCTTGGATCGAGTTTTGCGGTCATCCAATGCTTGCGGCATGTCTTGGGTTGGCGTTTGCTCTGCTACTCTTCCGGAAGCAGATTGTAGAGGGTAAGGCCTCTAGTAGTGCAGCAATAGCAGGATGTGTGGAAGAGGCAATTGTAAGAGCCACCCCAATTCTGATTGTTGCCGCCCTCGCCGCCTCGTTTTCTCAGGTCGTCAAGGCTGGGCCACTTGTGGATTTTATTGGCCGCATAGTTCCGACAACAAGCATTGCCGGGCGATTTGGAGCCTTATTCTTGTGTTTTGTTTTGGCAGCGATGTTCAAGTCTATCCAAGGCTCCTCGTTGATCGCGGTTGTTTTGGCTTCTGGTGTTATGGCGGCCGTACCTCCAGCGGTCAAGTTAAACCCTTCCCTGGCTGTCGCCGCGGTTGGAGCGGGTTCTCTGGTTGCCTCCCATATTAATGATCCTTTGTACTGGATATTACAAAAAAGTTTGGGATTATCGACTAAAGACATGGTGCGCAGTTGGACTGCCGCGACCGCAATTCAAGGCACCAGTGCTTTTTTGGCAGTCTGTGTTATGGCATTGTTCATTCACTGAACAACGCTGACCAAAGCCAAACAACAGTGTTAAGTCTTGTTTAGAACATGGCATTCTCGGTATAATAGACCCTATGTCCCAAGATGGACCCCTCATTGTGCAGAGTGACTTAAGTATCCTTTTGGATTTACATGCTCCTCGGGCCGAAGATGCTCGCAAAGCATTGGGCCGTTTTGCGTCGCTGGAGAAGAGCCCTGAGCACATGCACACATACAAGATTACCCCATTGTCACTGTGGAACGCTGCCGCTGCCGGAGCAAGCGCGAATGAAGTCGTTGCGCAGCTTGAGGAGTTTTCACGATACGAGGTTCCTAAAGACATACCCTTTATAATCAAAGATACGATGGATCGGTTCGGCGCGCTCGTTTTGCACGAGTACAGAGCGGCGGATCTGGCCGGTCCGGGCTTGGGTATGCAAAACACGCTGTTTCTCGAGTGTAAGGAAGTGGAAATTGAGAAGCAGCTGGCTGCAGACAAAGTTCTTGGCAAATGGCTGACCCCTGGCGCAGGCGGCTTTTGGTTGCGGCTTGTGGATCGGGGAACGGTTAAAGTCGAGCTCTTAAAACGAGGTTGGCCCGTCAAAGACGAAGCGAGTTTGCGGGAAGGGGACCCGCTCGAGATAAATCTGAAGTTTGGCCAGCCTCCGCATTGGCATATGCGCCCTTACCAGGAAGAGGCAGTGGCTTCGCTTGTTGGAGATGGAAAACCGGGCTATGGGTACGGTGTAGTGGTTCTCCCCTGTGGCTCAGGCAAGACGATCGTCGGCATGGCCACAATGGCTGCCTACAAGCGTACTACATTGATCATAACGACGAACATAGTCGCGGCTCGTCAATGGAAGACTGAACTCCTGGATAAAACCGACATCGACGAGTCTCAAATTGGCGAGTATTCGGGCTTTATGAAACAGGTTCGCCCCATCACCATAGCAAGTTATCAAATTCTGACCTGGAGGCCAGACAAAACCTCGGACTTTCCACATTTTCAACTGCTGCGGACCGTAAACTGGGGCCTCATCATTTGCGACGAAGTGCACCTCCTTCCCGCACCAGTATTTAGAGTAGTAGCCGAGCTTCAAGCGGTACGCAGGCTTGGTCTCACCGCCACGCTCGTACGCGAGGACGGCAGAGAGGACGAGGTTTTTTCACTGATCGGTCCCAAACGGTATGACGTTCCGTGGAAGGACCTGGAGAAAAAGGGCTTTATAGCTGAGGCCTTGTGCAAAGAAATCCGTATTCCTCTTGACGAACCCACCCGGCTTTCCTACGCGATCGCCGAGCAACGCGCAAAGTCCAGGATCGCTTCGGAAAACGTGGGAAAAGAAAAGGTAGCCCAGGCCATAGTCGAGCACCACCCTGGAGAGGGCATACTCATCATCGGCCAATACATCGATCAACTCAAGCGTTACGCCAGGCTTTTCAAAGCGCCACTCATTACCGGGAGCACACCCGAGGCCGAACGGGAAGCCCTTTATGCCGCATTTAGGGCAGGTGAAGAGAAATTGCTTATTGTATCAAAAGTTGCAAATTTTGCGATAGATCTGCCCGACGCCTCGGTAGCAATTCAGATTTCAGGCACTTTCGGCAGCAGGCAAGAAGAAGCCCAAAGATTAGGACGCATACTCCGTCCCAAAGACCGCAATAGTTTTTTCTATTCTTTGGTCTCCCGTTACACCGTCGAAGAAGAGTATGCGGATAAGCGTCGCAAATTCCTGGTCGAGCAAGGCTATCGCTATACGATCGAGACTTGGGACGAATAGAAGGCCATGAGCAGCACCTTCGACGCTATAGACCCCGTAACGGAAACGGCAATCAACGCAAACACGCTCGAAAAATGGCGTTCGTCCATTCTTTTGCAACCGCTTGATCGTCTTAGGGCCCTTGCCGAGAATTACCTTGGTGGCACAAATCCGACGGCGAACAAAAACGAAATCGTCGATAGGCTCATGGCCCTATTGGCCAAGCCCGAAGTCGTAGACGCCGCTTTAACCATGATTGATGACCTGGACGCTCTCATCCTCGGATGCATAACCATCGTACGGGGTATTCCTAAGAGTACCTTGCAGAGAGCATTGGCATCTTCGCTTAATTATTTCGATCTTGAGTATCGACTTGCGAACCTGAGTGAACGCCTCCTTGTCTACGAAGACGGTGACGGCTTACTGCAGGTTGTCCCACTTTTCGAAGCTGCTTTGACCGAGCGCTTTGCAAACCCCACCTATCTTTTTGGAACCACGGCTCTTCCCAACGCATTGGCTGCGAAAGTACCTTCCATCCAGGGACTTTCGGTTATAGATCTTTCGCTTGTGCTTTACTCGTTTCTACGCTACGAAAAAAAAGCTTTCTTAAAGAGTGGCGTGCTTGCAAATCGCGTAAGAGAGCGCTTGCAGAAGCTGCTTGACGCCGATTCACAGACTATGGCCGTGTTGGATGAAATAGTCAGAGCTCTTGGAATGGCCGGCATTCTCAAAGAAGGGGAGCAGGGGTTTAGCCTCGATACACTGGCCTTTAAGCATTTTCTCGTGGAGCATGGCAAGAACTACCCTTTTGCGTTGGCAGTACTTTTGACATTGCCGCAGCCAACTGGCGAGGATCTCGCTCGACCTGCATCAGAATCCCTCAAACAGCCCAGATCAAGCGGCTCAAAACTGCTCTTGGAAAGTACGAACTTTTTGCAGACCGTTCGCTCTTTAAGCGAGGCGGTGAGCCCCTATTTCGAGGTCGAATTCAGATTTTCTTCGGTCGGTGTTGAGAGATTCTCTTCGCTCTTTCTGCCTCTTGGCTCCTTTGCGCTTCAGGATCCACTGAAGGCACAGAATGAGGCAGGTTCTCCTAGCCCTGATTATTTTCTTGCGATGCAAGAACTTGATTTGATTCGACAAGTTGAAAATGTGTGGATCTGCAACAAAGAGAGAGCTTTTGGACGCAGGTCATTTGCCTCTTATACTCTTTCCGACGATAACGACGTTCAGAAAGACCGCGACGGAAGACAGGCCATTATTGAAGGCACCGGCAGCATCCACGTGTTGCCTGAGGCCCCGGTAGAGGATCTGCTCGCTTTGCTTGATCTTGGCCAAGTGACCTCGATTTCCGATTCCTGGGACCTAGAGATAACCAAAGAGACGGCGAAGTTGGCCTTTGCAGAGGGGCAAACCGCCGCAAGCATCCTTGCTACACTCAGCAGGTTGTGCGGCGTCGAGCCACCACAATCGCTTGGCTACAACCTTGCCACATGGGAAGAGGAATACAATGCGCTCGTTTTTTATAAAGGTTCGGTGCTCGCCGTGGACGTCACTACCTCAAGAATCCTTGAGCAAAGCGGCGCAATCAATTCATTTCCTTTTAAGAAAATAAGAGACGGCATCTACTTCATAGGCTCCGTGCCTTACAGCACCATTGAACAGATCTTTGAGCGGCTTGGCCTTCCTGCTCCTTCCCTGGTAGTCTCGGCAAGAAGTGGAAAGAAAAAGGAGCAAGTCTCTACGCAAAGCTCGAATCGCCCCTCTCCCTTGGAACAGGCGCAGAAGTTGGACGGACATGCAGGCCCGGATTTTTCTCAGGTATCGGTACACTGTCATTCCCTTCCAGAAAACTCAGATCCAGAAAACCCAGAACATCCAGAAGCTCGGAGAACTCCGGACGAATTCGAGTCCGAGTTACTCAACACCCTACAGACGCTTGCCTTGCCCGAGCCCATCCAGACACTTCTGGAAGAGCGAATACGCCGAAAACTCATCTATTCAAAAGAGCAACTACAAAACCTATCCGACCTGCTTTTAAGACGAATAGGGGCTGACAGAAACGCCGAATTCGGGGCAAAAACCCATCGAAGACTGAGTTTAGGCCCACTTTCGGCTGGGGGTTTGGATTTTCAGGGAAAACTCCATATAATTCAAAGTGCACTCAAATCCAGATTCTGCAAACTGGAAATCCGCTGGACTTCCAGCGGTACAACGAAATCGACCACCGTGCGGCCCGTAAAACTTACGCGCACCGCCGACGATTGGATGCTCGTCGGAGAAGACCTTGCTACCGGTCAGGCTGTGGCCATCCGAGTTGGCTCGATTTCCCAAATACAACAAGAGAAGGGATTTCTCTTGGGAGACGAATGATGAAAAACGAACAGAACCAACTTAAGTTGGCAGTACTCATAGACGCGGACAACACGCAGGCCAAAATAATCGAAGGCCTTCTGGCAGAGATTGCAAAATATGGCGTTGCGAGCGTCAAGCGGATTTACGGCGACTGGACCAGCACCAATTTGCGCTCATGGAAAGACAAACTCCTTGAGTACGCAATTCAGCCTGTGCAACAGTTTTCTTACACAACAGGCAAAAACTCCACAGACAGCGCCATGATCATCGATGCGATGGATTTGCTTTATACTGAGAATCTCGACGGCTTTTGTGTCGTGTCCAGCGACTCCGATTTTACCCGTCTTGCAGCGCGACTGCGCGAGGATGGCAAGCTCGTCCTTGGATTTGGACAGCGCAAAACTCCAAAACCTTTTGTAGCAGCCTGCGACAAGTTTATCTACACCGAAATCTTGAGAGAAGGCGATGAAGAAAAGGAGACCAAAACCGAAAAAGAGGCAGAAGCCAAGATTCAGAGCGACATCAAGACAGATCGACGCGTGAAGGCACTGCTCTTGAGCGCGGTGGAAGAGGCGGCCGACGAATTTGGTTGGGCGTACTTGGGTGCCGTAGGCACCTATATTGCAAACCGCCAACCTGAGTTCGATCCCCGCAATTACGGGTTTAGAAAACTGGGCGATCTCATAAAGGCCTCTGGGCTTTTCGAAATCGACGAGCGGGCGAACCCGATGGATCCTGGCAAGCAGGTCTATCTCAAAATCAAGTCGAAGACGCGGCAGTGACGGGAAATGTTCAGGGCGGTGTCCGACAAGCCGTACTTGCGGATGTTCTTCGTATCGCGGCAATGCGCCTTGCTTTTATTCAGCAGATAAAAACGCTTACCTCAGAGAAGAAATCTGAGCTGCTGGAAAGCCAGACAGAAATGTTCAAAAAAGGCATTCAGGATGGCTCAATGTTGTTTTGGGTCTATGAATATGACAACAGAATTGTAGGTTCGGCGGGATTATTGCTGCGTGAAACTTCCAGATTGGATTCAGATAAGGCACTTGGAAAGGCTCCGCATGCCGAACTCTTTGCTGTATACACAGACTCGAGTTTCAGGCGCCACGGCATCGGGACAGCGCTTGTTAAGGCGGCACTTTTGGAGGCCCGAATGCGCGGGTTGGATAAGGTGACGCTTCAGCCGACAGACGATTCGATTGACCTTTATCGGAGCCTCGGATTCTGCGGAGACTCCGCACACATGAGCCTTAAGACCTAGGCCGGTATCAGGATTGCGTTTGGCCTGTGCGGAACCTGAGTTAGGCCTGCGCGGGACGCATGTCCGGCTGCTGCGTATCTTCCAGGGCGTCGCGCCAGAGACTTCCTTCGGGGTCGACACGTTTCCGGTGCGAAACCGTTGCCTTAATTGGGATATGCACGAACTCGTCATTTATATAACCGATAAGGAGTTTTGTCCTGCCAGCCATGGCCGCGTGGACGGCGTTATTGCCAAGACGCTCGCAGTACATTGAATCGAGCGGTTCCGCACGTGCCGAGCGGATCATATAGCTTGGATCGATGTATTTAAGGTTGATCTCCTGGCCTTTTGCACCGAAGTAGTTTTGAATCGTATCCTTTAAGTAAACTCCGATATCACCAAGCTTTCTGTTTCCTGAAGCGTCGTAAAGCTGTTGCGGTTTGCCGGCAGCATCGTTCTCCCTGTTGAGAAGCTCTTGCCCTGCGCCTTCGGCAACTACGATGACTGCATGGCCACGACGTTTAAGGCGTTTTTCCAAAGTCAAAAGCAGGCCATTTTCGCCCTCAAGAGCAAAAGGTACTTCAGGAATGAGCACGAAATTGGCCTCATGGACCGCGAGCACCGTCTGCACCGCAATGAAGCCTGAGTCGCGCCCCATCAGTTTGACGAGTCCTATGCCATTGATCTGCGAGTGCGCCTCCATATGCGCAGCGGCGACGGCATCGGAAGCTTTGGCCACCGCCGTGTCGAACCCAAACGTCTTCTCCACAAACGCAATGTCGTTGTCCACCGTCTTAGGGATCCCCACCACCGCGATTTTGAGCCCGCGGCGCTCGATTTCCTCGGCGATGGCCAAAGCCCCCTTTTGGGTGCCGTCGCCGCCTATCGCGAAAAGCATATTCAGATTCAGCTGCTCGATGGTGTTGACGATCTCCGTGGTCCGCTCGCCGCCTCCGCGCGAGGTGCCGAGCATGGTTCCCCCGATCTTGTGGATGTCGTCCACGACGTCAGGATTCAGCTCCACAATGTCGTAGCCATATTCAGGCAGGAAACCCTTGTAGCCATATCGGATCCCCGAAATACGGCGCACGCCATACAGAAGCCACAGACTGCGCACAATCGACCTGATTACGTCGTTCAGGCCCGGGCACAGACCACCGCAGGTCACAATGCCTGCGTGCACATGCGAAGGGCTGAAATAGATCTTCTCCCTCGGGCCTGCCACTTCCAGCAGCTCCGAGCGCGACGCGACACTCTCTTCGTCTGGCTTTGCATCGATTTTGTACCGAATGAACCTATCGTCCGGAACAAATCCCGGCCTCCCTTGTCCTGCCTTGGGCGCAAGACCCAAAGGCGACTGCACCGCACAGCGACCAAGCGTCGCGACCGTAAAATCCTGCATTTTTTGCTCCATGAAGGCCCATGCGTTTGCACAGGCGAAGCCCTATCTTATCGTTTTGCCCTGTGTTCTGTACAGGTACACAGCTGCGCAGGTGCACAGCCACGCATGAAGGATGCTGATACTGGCGCACGGCGGCATAAGTGCAAGGCGGCATGTGTGCACGGCGGCATAAGTGCAGGGCGGCACGTGCGCAGGGTGGTCGACCACTGCAGAACCCCCCGGAAAAGCACGGATCTACCAGCACAACTTCACCACCCCAAAATCCGCCTGCGATTAGCAACTCCGAGCTTGTGCAACACCTCGTACGGATCCAGCCCTGACTGTGCCGCGACTTCTCGTTGGCACTCGGCTCTATATTCGATGGCAAACTGATTCATCGAAAAATGCCTAAATACCCATACCTTGTCCCGCATCGCGGACGGCACGGATTGATCGGACGTCACCGATAGATCTGACGGCATGGATGGGGCAGTATAGAGGCGGGTGAGTTCCTCGGCCCAAGGCGCAAAAAGTTTGCCTTTTGCAAGCTCGCCGTAACCAGAAACCCACAGAACGCTGTCCAGGGCAGTGTGCAGCCGGAAGGCAAGACTTGCCATGATGCGCTCGCTTTCTTTCAGTTTATCCAAGAAATCGGCCTTGTGTTCGCCACATTGAGCCGCAAGGAGGCGTAGTTCAGCGGTTTTTGGCGTGTGAATTGGCGTCTTGTTGATAATGATTCCCGCTTTGCGAAAGTCGATATTGAGCTCCTTACGAAACCATCCTTCCGCCAGTTTCCCTGCCTGCCCGACGAGATAACGCTGGTTTGACGCCTTTTGCTCATTTTTGCCTGGATTGTCCGCGACGAAAATGAATTGGATCTCGTCTTCCGGTTTAATGTCGTCCAGTGCGAGGTTATACACAACCGGCAGCTCGATTCTGTAGTCCTCGTAGCCCTTGAGCTGTCGTAATCCCTCTTGAGCGTCGGGAAGCCATGGCATCGAGCGGATAAGCTCTTCGACATACGCTTTGAACTCGCCGCAAATTTGCCTATATACCTCGAATTGCACTTTCGTCATCCTTTGTACCCCTCGATGTTCGATGTTCGATGCGCCATGAGCAATGCTTGATGCGCCATGCGCCATGTTCGATGCTCGATGCGCGGCCTATTTCACAAGACCTTGCACGCCGCTATACTTCTCAATATGAAAAACAGGTTCGGCACGAAAAATAGGCGCCTTTCTTCTCCATCTACCTTGTTGACCCTGTGTTTTATGTGCGTTTTTGCGCTTGCTTCGTGTGGGCGTGGCAATTCGCAAGGCAGCGCGCAAGCGGCGTCCCCGCAGAAACTGTCACAACAACAAAAGCAAACCCAGGAAAACCCGCAAAAATCGGCGCTTGCCGCCGTGGAGGAAAGCTTGGAAAAGGCGGAGATTCCCTCAAGCGACCTTACCGCGATCAAACAACGCATCGAGGCTTCCCCAGACCGGTTTTTCGATCTGCTTGCAAAAGTTGAGGCAGTTGCAAAGCAAGACCCTTACCTTTTAAAACGCGTTGATAAAAAGAAAAGCCTGCCGCAAGACTACGAACCGGGCGATCTCGTTCTATTGGACAAAACCGGCCTTTCAGTCTCCCGTCCTGGGCACCGCTTAAGAAAACCAGCCTACGAAGCGCTCGTCTCGATGAGCGAAGCGGCCCGCAAAGAGGGCGTGAGCCTGCTCGTGTCCTCGGCTTATCGCTCGTATGCATACCAGGTCGAGGTTTTTGCGCGCAACGTCAAAGAAATGGGCCAAAAGGAGGCGGAACGCGTGTCCGCTCATCCGGGTGCAAGCCAGCACCAACTCGGCACGGCCATCGACTTTGGATCGATAACGGATGCCTTTGCCCAAACCAAGGCGAGCGCCTGGCTTGTGAAGAACGCCGCCAACTATGGTTTTTCACTCTCGTACCCCAAAGGCATGGAGCCCATCACTGGCTATGTGTGGGAAAGCTGGCACTACCGGTACATCGGAACTGACGCCACGGCGCTTCAGACCGAGTATTTTCTTGGCGTGCAATGCTATCTGATTCAGTTTTTGGACGCTCGTCTCTCCTAGTTTCCTATTCTTATAGTTTCCTGGAGTGCGACCGAGTTGATCAGGTCGGCGACCGCATCTTCGTCGTTGGAGAACTTAGAAACGCAGCGGGCTCGACGCTTCACTTCTTCTAACGCGTTGGCTGGAGCGCAGCCAAAACCGACCGCTTCGATCATGCTGAGGTCGTTCATCGCGTCTCCAATAGCCATCGCCGATTCCATAGGAATATCGAGGTGCCGCAATAAGCGTGCGAGCGCTGCGCCTTTATTCGCTCCCAGCGGCAGAATCTCCAGAAAATACGGTTTCGAGGTTACGACCTCGGCTTTGCCTTCGTACTCCTTCTTGAAGATTGCATACAGACGCGCTATTTTCCCCGGCTCTCCGGGAATGACGAATTTGACTTCTCCCTTGGAAAAGGTCTCTTCTTTGTCGGTCGAGACGATAAGGGGTTGCCCGGTGAGGTGGGTGTCGCGCATTGCCCACGATGTGGGTGTGTTGCAGATTATTTTGCCATCGTTATAGACTTGCCATGGAAAACCGTGGTCTTCGATATTCTGAGCAATCTGGAGGCAGGTTTTGGGATCGAAACGCAATTGTTCGATAACGCGGCCGTCGGACGCCTCAAGAATCTCAGCGCCGTTGGAACAGATGAGGTAATTGCCTTCTTTGTCGAGACCGAGCTGGGAAGTGTAGTTGCTCATTGAGATGAAGTTCCTGCCCGAGGCAAGGACGATTTTGATGCCGGCCTGCTCCGCACGTTGCAGCGCAGCACGGTTGGCCTCCGAGATGCTCAAGTCAGCCTTGAGGAGGGTGTCGTCCATATCGATCGCTATGAGTCGAACTTTCATGCGACAAGATATACTACGCTCGCGGCGGGAATGAGAAGAGGCACAAGAATGTATGGGCCCGATCGACTTATGACTACTATGTTTTGATGAGCGGTGTTGTGATGATATGATGATATGAGGATAGAATGATAGAATGGTCGAATGACGGAATGGTCGAATGATGGAATGGTCGAATGATGGAATGGTGCTGATCGCACAAGAGTGCTCAGAAAGCTATGGCAAGGGCGATCACATAAGGGCTGGCTTATGGAGGAATTACAATGAAATACATCGATCTTCGAAGCGATACGGTTACCTGGCCGACAGAAGAAATGCGCAAGGCCATGGCGGAGGCCGAGGTAGGCGACGACGTCTACGAGGACGACCCAACTATGAACGAGTTGGCGCGCCGCGCCGCGGAGCTTGTGGGCAAGGAAGCGGCGCTCTTTGTGCCGTCCGGCACGTTTGGGAATCAGCTTGCACTCTTTACCTGGTGCCCGCGCGGCAGCGAGGTGCTTCTTGGG
>JAFIHQ010000042.1 GCA_017849315.1 Treponema sp. | reverse complement strand
TGCGTCCGCACCCTGCTTATTCAGCACAAGTGGAAGCTCATAGATGGTAGGCAGGTCGTAAGCCGAGATCACGCCTTCAAACTCGACGTTAGTAAAGGACGAGATTTTGCGCCGAACGCTGTCATCCAGGGGATCTTTGGACCGCAAGACAAGCACATCGGGCTGAATTCCAACCTCCTGAAGCTCTTTTACCGCGTGCTGTGTTGGTTTTGTCTTGATTTCGCCACCAGAGACCGACGGTACCAGAGTAACGTGCACCGAAATGGCATTTTGCTTGCCACACTCGTGAATAAGCTGTCGGGCAGCCTCCAAGAACGGCACAGACTCCATGTCACCGACCGTCCCGCCTATCTCCACAATCGTGATATCGACATCTGGAGCATCGCGTACAAGGAGGATTCGCCGTTTGATTTCGTCTGTTATATGTGGAATAACCTGCACCGTGCGCCCAAGAAAGTCGCCTGCGCGCTCTTTTTCTATCACGGTCTTGTAGACCTGACCGGTGGTTATCGAATTCTCCCGTGATAGTGGCGCCGAAGTAAATCGCCCATAATTGCCCAGGTCAAGGTCTGTTTCGGCCCCGTCGTCGGTCACGTAAACCTCGCCATGCTGGTAGGGGCTCATCGTGCCCGCGTCCACGTTCAGGTAGGGGTCGATTTTTAGCATACGTACGGTAAGACCGCGCGCTTCCATGAGAGCACCAATGGACGATGCCGTTACGCCCTTCCCAAGGGAAGAACAGACGCCGCCCGTTACAAATATGAGCTTCTTCATGGAATTTCAGTATTGAAAATTGCTGGCGAATTGTCAATCACTGGCTTGTACCCCGCGGACATGAATTGCGGGGAATCGCAACAAAACGGGATTTTTTGCTGGACCCGCGCTGGAAAG
Organism: Treponema sp.; assembly: GCA_017849315.1. GTDB lineage: Bacteria > Spirochaetota > Spirochaetia > Treponematales > Rectinemataceae > JAFIHQ01. The sequence goes on along the minus strand of JAFIHQ010000042.1, from coordinate 18,395 downwards.
CCGTATTACACTGGCTCTATGGATGCCAGACGACTTTTGCTTGTGCGGGGCTTGGCGGCAATCGATGTGGATTGCGATGACACGATGATAGACCGCTTAATGTTGTACGTAGAAGAGCTGGAACGCTGGAATCCTGTGTATGGACTTGTAAATGCCTCCGGCGATGACCTTGTCATAAAGCATGTCCTGGACAGTCTTGCGCCGTTCAGGATAGTCGAATCACTTTTACGGGAATACGAGGAGGCTCACGACAAAGGTCAGCCTGCGACGGTGAGCGACCTCGGTTCCGGTGCCGGATTACCGGGCATACCACTCAGTATTATTTTCCCGGACCATCCCTTCCTGCTCTACGAACGCATGGACAAGCGGGTGAGATTCCTTGAAACGGAAAAAATCACGCTTGGCCTTTCGAATGTCGAGATTTGCGAAGCCGAAACAAGCCAACCGATAAAACCTTACGAAGTCGCCGTATTCCGCGCCTTTCGTCCTTTTAGCGAGACCAAACTTTTTAGGGCCATTTGGAAAAACACCGATAACGGCGGAGCGCTTGTGGCGTACAAGGGAAAGCTGCTCAACGCGCATCTCGAACTGGAAGGGCTGAAAGGCGACCAAATCCTGGATGTGGCGGCCAATCATGCCCAAGTGCTGCCGGTGTGGGTGCCCTTCCTGGACGAAGAGCGCTGCATAATAGTGCTGCGCAAACCCCAAGTGCGTTGATACTTTTACTTATATTTCTACGCAGCCTAACGCAGGATGTAGCTCGTCATGGCGACGCTTCCGTTTTGGAACGATTCGTGAAAAACGCGCATATCCTCGCCATCCTCAAGCATACCCGCCGTTGCGAGCAATGGAATGTAGTGATCCGGCGTCGGTACCGCGCGCTGGGAAACCTGGATAGGGGTTGCGTAATCTGCGAGGTTTACCCAGTCTCGCGCGGCAATTTTTTGCTTTACGAGCTCGTTAAACGCTATGGACCATGGATAACGTCTGTGGCTCATGGTCTCGTAATCTACCTCGTAAAGATTGTGGACGATGTTGCCGCTCCCCACAAGCAGAACACCCTCTTTGCGTAAGGAACTGAGCGCTTTGCCTACCTCAAACCATTTCTGATAAGGCAACCGGACGTCGACACTGAGTTCCAGGAGCGGGATGTCGTGATTGGGGTAGAGATGCCACATCACAGCCCAACCCGCATGATCGATTCCCCGGGACATGTCCTCCTCACAGGGGAACCCCGCGGCTGTCAGAAGCCTTGCGGCGTGATGCGCGAGGTCCGGATCGCCAGGCGCCCTGTATTCCACTTGGTAGAGTTCCCGCGGAAAGCCATAGAAGTCGTAGATTTGCGCAGGATTAGCCGAGGCGGTAATCTTGATGCCCTGGGTGAGCCAGTGAGCGGAGAAAACAAGGATAGCCGTAGGGCGTGCAAAGGTACTGGAGATTTCTTCCATGGCCTTGGACCATGGGCTGGATTCCAGCACATTCATTGGCGAACCGTGCCCCACGAAGAGGGCGGGCAGCTTTCTGGTATCGGACTTCTCGATATTGAACTTCTCAGCTTCAACTTTGTCGGTGTTAATATTCTCGGTATTATTCATGACTTAAAAGATAAACTATTAAGATGAACTTTTCCACTTTCTGCGGGCTTTTCATGATTTGCACCGTTCGTACTGCGTGCGCCATCCAGGAAGGACACCCCTTCGCGCTCGAGAAGCCAGCGTTTCATGGCAAGCCCACCTTGATAGCCGCCAAGGCTTCCGTCAGAGCGGACAGTTCTATGACAAGGGATAAGCAGCGGAAAAGGGTTATGGGAAAGCGCGCTGGCGACGGCGCGCGCCCCGCGGGGCTGGCCGCAGGCGGCAGCCAGGCGGGCGTAGGTGGTCACGGTGCCGGGCGGCGTGCGGTGCTCCTGCGCAAGGGTGCGACGCTGGAAGTCGGGGCAGAGGTGAAGGGGAATCTGGTCGATGGGGAAAATGAAGCGGGCCGCGCCGTCGCCGCACGCGGCACTTACCACTGGCTCGTGTCCACCAACAGTATCACTGCCAGTCTCAAAAAGGCCATGTATAAAGGCGTAGAACGGCTCGAGTTGCCGGGGCAGGCTGGATTCTTTCTTGCCAAAATCTTGTGACAATCCATCTATTTCTTTTTGAGCAATAAGAATCCGTAAAAGCATGGCTCCACGGTTCTGGTCCTCAGACCAAAGAAACGCAATTTTTCCAAATCGCTCCGGAAAAACATACCACTGCACCGCGTGCGGCTCCACGCCCAGGTAGCGTAGCCACCTATTCAGAACGTCGGACACAGACTACCCCCTGGTTGTCGGGACGAAGGCAGCGATGAATCCACTGAGCCCCGGGTTCATTACGCTGACCACCAGCTTCCTCTTGAAGGGGCGCTTCGGTAACGTGCGTTTCGGTACCATGCGCTTCGGTATTTGCACGGAAATTCGTCAGGAACAAATCAATTCGATGGGAAAACTCCCGACTTTTTGTTGGACCGACCGTCATTGCCATGAGCGTTGGCCCGGAGCCGGAAAGCCAAAATGCCCCTGCTCCGTAGTCAATGCAGGCTTGCCTCACCGCATCGTAGCCCGGGATAAGAGCTTTCCGGTATGGCTGGTGCAGTTTGTCGTCGCACGCCGAGCCCAAGAGTTGTGCGTCTTTTTTCAACATGGCCTGAGAAACCATGACCGCCCGACTAATGTTGAATACTGCGTCCGTCCTGCTCAAGGTGGCAGGTAAGACAATGCGCGCCCGTTTTGTTTCGAGCTCGAATGGAGGAATAATCGCGTGGAAGCACCAGAATGAGGGTACCGAATTGCGCGAAGCTATGACGCGCCTTAAACGAGTCCCTTCAGGCCGCACGACGGACGACTGCACGACGGACGGTTGCACGACGGACGGTTGCCCGCAGGACGTATCAGATACGAATGCCGCACAAAAGCCGCCGCAGACGGCGGGCACCGCGTTGTCTGGATGCCCCTCCACAGCGGTGGCCATATCCAGAAGAAATTGAACCGCCAAAGGCCCAAAAACCGCCTTGTCAGCCTGCCAACTTACATCAGCGACCCTGTTTCCAAGCAGCAGGGCAGCAACAATGCCGCCCACGCTCAGAGCAGCGCTCGAACCTAAGCCGCGCGCTACAGGTATTTTGCTGCGAATGCGTACATGAATTGGAGAAGCTTCCAGACCGAGCTGCTCTCTTCCATAACGGTAGCTCCGCAAGAAGAGATTGTCGTCTGTGCAATAGGCAGGTTCGCAGCCCTCTACACGCCATGTCGATGCGCCCGAAACTTCGAACTCGTTATAGAGCGACAAGGCGAGCCCGAGCGTATCGAACCCCGGTCCGATGTTGGCTGAGGTTGCAGGCACTCTGATTGTAAGTAATTCTGGCATATTTATCCGCTTTGCTGACTTTATTGAGTTTGCTGACTTTATTGAGTTTGCCCGGGCGAACCCAAATTCTGCAGCGAGGTTTTCACAAACTCAGCAAGAGATCCTTCGACTTCGTCAATTTGTAGTATTTTATTACTTAATATGGCTTTAGTCTCAAGTTCTTTAATAAACGACGGGATTTCCAAGCCGGTAAGCATGCTAAGCCGCCGCGTGGAAGCCAAGCTGCCTCGAGCCGATGCCTCGACGCCGAGCGACTCCAGACATACCTGCGGGAACTTGAAGGGACTTGCTGTTGCCGCCACGACTATTGGTCCGGAATTGCCAAAACCCCCGATAGTGCGCTGCAAAACCTCTACGGCAGTAGCGGTATGAGGATCCAGCAAAACTTTGTCTGTGCTCCAAACTTTTGCGATACAAGATCGGGCAGAAATATCGCCACACCAGCCGCCGGTAAAGTCCTCAAGGTACCGTTTTTCTTTCTGATTGATTTCGAACCATCCGCGCTGGGAAAGCTCGCTCATGAGCTGGGCTGTTCTACATGGATCCCGACCTGAAGCCAGGTAAAGAAGACGCTCGAGATTGCTGGAGACCAGAATATCCATAGAAGGGCTGTCCGTTTTGACGAGGTCGCGGCGCCGGTCGTATACCCCAGTCGCAAAAAAATCAGCAAGCACCTTATTTGCATTTGAAGCACACAAAAGCCGGCCTATGGGCAGGCCCATCTCTTTTGCATACTTGGCTGCAAGGATGTCCCCAAAGTTTCCACTTGGAACGGCGACGTGTATCGTCTTATCTGGACCCAAAGCGCCTCTTGCCGCAAGATCGCGCCACGCTTTTACATAATAAACGATCTGCAGCAGCAAACGACCGATGTTGATGGAGTTTGCCGAACTTAAAAGGACTCCGGGGAACAGGTCTGAAATTTGGCTTTTGCCGGGCATTTCGCTTTCAGAAGAGGAAACAGTTCCGGCAAGTTTCTGCATCGCACGTTCAGCCGGTGCTCGTGGTGATCTATGCGCACTTTTGTTGAATAATCGTTTTACGAGCCGCTGAGCGTCGTCGAAATCGCCTTTTATACCGGCAACAAAACAAGACCGCCCATCTTGCGTAACCATTTGCAGGCGCTGAATCTCGCTCGTACCGTCCGCCGGGTACAACACAGCTGTCAGGATGCCAGGTATTCCGCCAAGGCCCGCAAGAGTCGCGGAACCAGTGTCTCCGGAAGTTGCGGCCAAAACTAAAGGTACACGGCTCTCGCCGATGCGGTCTAAGCTCTCTTTGAGCAACCCTCCAAGGACGCTGAGTGCAAGATCCTTAAAGGCACCTGTTTTGCCGTGAAAGAGCTCCAAAAGGTAAACTTCCTGCCCATCGGAACCAGCCATGGCCAATTCCGAAGATAGCCCCGGAAGTGGCGTGAGAGGGCAAATTTCTCTGGTATCGAAGTAACCAACCTCCCCATAAGCCGCTTCCAGGAGTTGTTGCAGCCTGGATTCTTCCCAATCCGCAAAGAAAGGCTTTAGGACCAGCATTGCAAGGTCGGAATAGCGCAAGGGGGTTGGATCGAAAACACGGTCAGACAAGCGCGGAAACCCTGAGGGCACATAAAGGCCGCCATCCTCCGGCATACCGGCAACTATGGCTTGCTCAAGGCTTACTGCACCGGCCTCCTGCCGATGCGCGCTCAAACCCTTACCTGCAGAATCTCTGCAGGCTCTCGTGCTTTCGTACGCAATGCGCTGCATGGCACCTATCATAAAATACTCGCGTGCCAAAAAGAAGCCCCCGCCCGCACCCTGCCACGGGTGCCGGGCGGGGGCGTTCACGCCTCAGCTCTCTACGTCCACGAGGTACATCCAAGCAGCCGGACAATGCTTTACAGAATGCTGAAATCCGTAGGCGCTGTGAGGCCACGCTTGCCAAGCTCTACATTCATCATGTAGAGCGCCTGCTGATTGTTGCCCATAATCTCCAAACTCTGCAGGATATCCCGTACGTTTCTCTCTTCTTCTATTTGTTCGTCGATAAACCAGGCAATAAAGCCCTGTGTGGCGTAGTCTTTTTCCTCTACCGCCAGGTCCATGATTTCTTTAATGCTGGCCGTAACGCCGCGTTCGTGCGCATAGACTCTCTCAAATATGTCTTTTACGCTGCTTTCCTGCAAATTGTCTACATTGATAGTTGCCAGTTTGAGGCTCGCCCCTTGCTCTTCGAGGTACTTGATAAACTTCATGGCATGGAACATTTCTTCGTGATACTGAACCATGAGCCATTTACCAATACCGGTGTAACCAGCCTCGGTCATCCTTGCTGACATCGCCATGTAAAGATAGGCGGAGTACATTTCACGGTTTACCTGTACATTGATTCTCTCAGCCATCTTGTTAGAAATCATTCTGTTACCTCCGATATGAAACACTTTATTATAATTGAATATAATGAAAATGCTGCGGAAAGCAAGCAAATTCCTTTAGGCACCGGCTAAGACCATAATGCACACGCCGTCCAGCCTCTGTCCTGTCCAAAATCGAGCGCCGCTTTTAGAGCCGCATTATCTTTGGACCCAGAAGAAAGCCTGCTGACGGGAATCCATCTCCCTGCAAGCCCCTTTTCTTCCGCCGCTATCTGGAAATGTCGCATTGCTATGCCTAAGTCCAGATTTTGTAGATGTACTTCTCGGGTTCCATTGTTATAAATCTTATCTTCATCAAGAAAAAGAAACCATTCCGAAGGAATCGGCTCTGATCCCGAGGGTTTTTCTGATCGAATTCGTACAAGCCGCCATGGCTGTTTGTTGGATGCGGATGGGGCTTCCTGCACTGCGCGCAGCACGGCTGGCCAAGGCTCTTCAAAGCGCCCGCCCGGAGTAGTGCGCACAGAATCGCTAGAAGTATCGCTAGCAACATCGCTCAAAGGACCGTAAGAGCGCTCTGCCGCAAGGTCAAAGGCAATTTCTTCAATCGGTTTTCGCGCACGAGCCCGCGCTGAAGCGGTAACGAGACGGTCTGCAAGTTTGCGCTTGTCCGCCGGCCAACCGAAGGCAATGATGGCGGGCACTAGCTCGTCCTCCTTTGCCTGCACTACCTCTGCAGACCTACTCCGACTGAAGACTCCGCCAATCCAACACGTGGCATAACCGCGTGCCGTGAGTTCCAATACGAGTTTCTCTACCGTCCAGCCGACGTCCTCCATTGTGCCAGAGAGTTTTCCGCCACGAGCAACGGCCGGGACTGCAAAACCTGAGGCGTTGGCAATAAGTCCATAAGTTCCCATTCGTACCGGCTTGCTGCCAATTTCGGATCCTGCAATGGCAAGACGTACTTTGTTTCCAAAAGGGCTGTCCTGCGTACCCTCTTCTTCAAGCTGTCTGCACAAATCCCCCAGATCGCCGAGTTGCTCAGGCGTAAGTTGCGCCCCATCAAAGCTCCGCGTAGAAACTCGAACCGAAATAGCTTCATAGAGTGTCACAACTAAGCTCCTTCCACCTAAAACAGGAAACCAGGTGGTCGTTGATTACGCCCACCGCTTGGAGATGAGCGTAGATTGTCGTCGTACCCACAAAGCTAAAGCCCGCTTCCTTCATTTCTTTACTAACAAGATCAGAAAGCTCACTTGATGTCGGTAGCTCACCAATCGAAGTCCAGTGGTTTGTCACCGCGCGACCTTCCGTAAAATGCCAGAGCCAGGCATCGAAGCTGCCAAAACGGTCCTGAATCGCAAGGAATCTTCGCGCATTCTTTACCGCGGCTTCGATCTTCTTCCTGTTACGAATAATGCCAGAGTCTGCAAGCAGCCTCTCCACATCGTTCTCGCCAAATCGAGCCACTTTGCCTGCGTCAAAATTCGCAAACGCCCGTCTGTACGCCTCTCGCTTCTTGAGGACAGTGAGCCACGAGAGCCCCGCCTGCTGCGTCTCAAGAAGCAAGAACTCGAAGTGTCTGGCTTCATCATGGACCGGGCAACCCCACTCTTCGTCGTGATAGCGCATGTAGAGGGGGTCAGTGCCACACCAGGGGCACCTCTCTGGTTGCTCTGGTTGCTCGAGTTGCTCTGGCTCGTTCAATCGGTCATGCTCCCGAGTAGAGGCTCCGGATCTGCAAGAACAATCCCCTCGCTTATCATCGACTGTATCTTATTGTAAGAGCTTGAGTTACCAACCATAATCGCCCCTACGATTTTGCCGTCTTTGGTAAAGACCCGGGCGAAATTGCCGTTTCGATTCAGCGTATGCACCTCAACCCCTTGAGCAAGCTCGATTGAACCTACCGATGCTACGTCGATCCCCGTGACTTTGAGTTTGGTAGAGAGCACGCTGCCCTTGTATTCGGTCGGTATGCCAATGGCGTTGAGCCCCGCCAGCTTGCCTTGCTCCCGGGCGATCGGCCACAAACCGTAGACCGTGCCTTCGTACTGAGCGACATCGCCTGCCGCATAGATATCCTGGTTGGAGGTGCACATGTGGTTGTCAATACACACGCCTTTCTCGCAGCGTATACCGGCTTTCTGTGCCACGGCGAGGTTGCTCCTCACACCGGCGGAGAACAACACAAGGTCTGTCTCTATCGAAGTACCACCTTTAAAGTGCACGACGAGTCCGTCGCCCTTCTTTTCTATGACCTCTGTTTGTCTGGGAAGAAGGAAATGCAATCCTAAGGCTTCCAGACGTTCCTGAAGAATCTTTGCCCCGTCCATATCGAGTTGGCGCGGCAGGAGCCTTTCAAAAACCTCGACCACCGTGGTATCCAGGCCGCGGTGATTCAAGCTGGCCGCAGTCTCCAGGCCAAGCAGCCCTCCGCCGATTACGACTGCCCGCTTTTTATCTTTGCTGTAATCAATTATCGCGCTAGCGTCTGCAATGGTCCGCAAAGTAAACACACCGGGGAGTTTTGAACCCTCCACCGGTGGCAAAAAGGAACTCGCGCCCATTGCAATGATCAACTTGTCGAAACTTTCGGTTTGGCCGTCTGCCGTGACCAGAGTTTTTGTATTTGGATCGATGGCCGCGATTCTGGTCTGCTCGTGCAGAACAATATTGTTCTTTTGGTAAAAACCTGGCGACTTTATGGCAATTTTTTCAGGCGTTGCCTTACCTCCGAGGTATTCGATAATGCGCGGCCGGGAATAATGGGTGCCTGGCTCGTCCGAATATATCGAAAGTCCACAGTCCTTATCGTGCTCTCTAATGGTCTCTGCTGCAGCAATACCTGCGGCTCCGTTGCCTACAATGACGATTTTCACATTTCCTCCTTTATAACACAAACGTATAACACAAACGCACTACGGGAGTGCTTTCACACCGAAAAACCGCAAAGAAGGCATAAAATGCACTTGAGATTCTTTCAAAACCTCAACCATCTTGGATTGATACAGCGTTTAGTGTATATTAATTTATTATGAGTGGTCCCAAGGTAGCAAGCTGATCTTCAAGAGATTGGCAGAAACAGAAGACAACTTTGAAATTGAAAAGGAGGCTAAAAGAAATGAAAAAGACTCTGTTAGTCGTAGTCCTTCTGTGCGCTGTAACGGCTTTCTCCTTCGCACAGGGTACCCACGTCGATGTAGGTCAGTCAACAATAGGTGGTGGAATATCGACGATGACGGTTGGCGGATTCGGAGTAGCTGGAAGTTACGAGTATATCTTCTATAAACTCAGCATTCCGGATGCATTCCCGATCACCTTCGGTGGGGCTGCCAAAGCAGGAATTTATCTCCCGGCATGGTGGGACCATGGAATGGCTTTCAATGTTGCTGCTCTTGCAACAGCCCATCTCAGCCTGAGTGCTTTCTCGGATTTTCCAAAAGAAGTACAGAACTTCGATTTTTACGTTGAACTTGGCCCCAGCATCTGTGTCGGGCAAGAATTTGGGTTTGGCCCAGCCTTCGGCGGCGGTTTTAGCTACTATATCAGTCCAAAGATGGCCATAAATGTAGATAACTACTATAACTACTATTTTGGAGGCTGGTACAGTCGTGATGTAGCCACTTTGGGCATCACAATGAAATTGTAAACGCGCGACGGAGCCGTTCACACTTATCATTGATTTCGCCTATCATCGAATTCGCCGCCTCACACATGGGGCGGCGCTTTTTTTTTTGGTGACCAAATACAAATAGATATAGATGACCAAAAACAAATATGCCGTTAGGGGAAGCCACGGTTTGGCAAAGGCCAAACCCGCCAACCCCTAGAACAGTCTGCCTTCCCGCAAGCCAAGCTCGAGACTTCCGGCATTATTCACGCCGCAGAAAACCGAAAATTCCGCCGGCTTAAGACCAAAGATACTTGCAGAAGCAGAAATCGAGATTCCAACGGAAAAAGCATCAGGTTCAAAGATCGAACCTGACCCGGCCCAGGCTGAATCAAAATATGGGCCGAGCTCAACATCGCTTACCAAGAGCGCTTCCCCTGCACTGAACTCCAATTGCCGCGCAAACCACATGGCCTCGATATTCGTACTACCCACCCAATCGGAAACGCCTTGTGGAACTCTGCCTCTGAAAGAAGTATCACCTTGAAGATTTAGGCCTTGCCGGGAAAGATCGAACCTGGACTCGCCGCGTACGTGTAAAGCGCCGACATTCTCGAGCCCCAGATTCAACTTGACTTCTCCTTCTGGTCCGTAATGGTAGGTATTTGAAATGGAATCTACAAAAAAACCGGCGTATATGCTGGTCTGCGGCAAGAAGTGTTGTTGCGGCTGCTCGATCCCGACCCCAAGTCCTGTACTCCAATCCAGCACCGCTGTTTCCAGGGCATAATCTACGGTAGCGAAGAGTCGTGGCACAAATAGTGGCGCCTTTATAGTGCTGGCGGTAGACCACGAGATTCCTGCAACCGCGGCGATGCTCTTGGGGTCGAGGCCATAAGAACTCAAGGGCACAAAATCTCCCCAGAGGCGCACGACACCGGAAAGCCTCAAGGTGCTGACAGGATTGAGAAGCGCCTGGGCGCCTATTCCCCATGCCTGGCCTTGTACAGTCCCCATGCCAAAGAGTGTGGAAAGACCATATCGGGCTTTGCCCACCGCGCCGTCGAACGAAAGGCCTGCGTATGCCTGCCCAGTCAGCCCCAAACTTTCTGGCTCAAGGGTATTGGGCACAAAACTGTCGGCAACTTTAAGTGTGGGCTGTAGATTCCAGTGTGAATCGGAAGCAGGCAAGGCGCCGGATGAAAGAAGAGAAAGTTGAAGGGGCACTTGTGTTTCAAAGAACTTTCGGCGCTCTTCCAATGTTTCCAATGTGTGGTCGGTCTCTGGCTCGCCTGCCGAATCATTGCAAGTGGAGGCTTCGCCGGTGGAGGCTTCGCCGGCAGCCCCAAGATTAGCCTTTATGCTTTCTATACAGCTTTGTGCGCTTTTCCTTCCCTGTTCGATCATGAGTGCTGGGTTGGAGAAGGCCATGTACGAGATGGTCTCCACGTCGTTGCGGATAACAAGGGGCGTAAAAGCAAAAATCTCCTCCATGCCACTGCGCGTTTTGCCTATGTCGAAGGCCCGATTGATGACGGTGATGGGGTTCCCAAAGTCCATCGGCCTGTTGTAAAGCGCCGTCGAGACGATGAGTTTGGACGAATACCGAGCTGCAGTCGCAACTGGTACAAGATTCGTCACTCCGCCATCTATGAGCAGTAAGTCGTCAAGAGGCACCGGCTCAAAGACGGCAGGCAAAGCAAAGCTGGCAGCAAGAACTTTGCTAAACTCGCCTGCAGCCAATTCAACCTGACGTCGGGACTTAAGGTCCTCTGTAGTAACCAGAATGGGGATAGGCAAGTCCGAAAGATCGACATCGCCTACCAAAGTTCGAACCAGGGACTGGAGGTTCGCGCTATCGAGTAAACCACCACGAATAGGCAAAACAACATCCAGGTATTGCTCGGGCGGCATCGTTTGCACGACCTGCGCTATGGTTTGGGGAGACATGCCTGCGGCATAAAGCAAGCCAATCAGCGCTCCCATGGAATTGGCAACGACAAAATCAGGTCTAATGCCTTCGGCTTCAAGCGCTTCAAGAACGCCAATATGAGCATAGGCACGTGCAGAGCCTCCGGTGAGCACAAGTCCCACAGGCTCCCGCCCGGACGCCAGTATCTTTGTCAGGCGCTGCTCAAACTGATCTGTCCCGATTCCAATTGGTTCCGTAACCTGCCGAAAGACATCGTGCTCCGGAAAAACTGAATCAGGCAAAACCGGGTTGGAGCCTTGTGCAAATGCGTTTTGTACGGTACAGGCTAGAACTGCTACTGTCAAAAAGCAAAGTATCATCGTCAAGGTTTTCTTTGGGAACATCTTTTGAGTATAATTTGAGTATAACAGGAATTGCAATTCGCAAAAGTGGCCGCTTCATACTCGACGAAACAAAGATTTTTGATTATTGTTAAGGTATGAATGAACAAAAACAAGACTCAAAGGAACCTCCTTCTCCAGATTCTGACCCTTTCAGTAGTAGCTTATCGTGTCTCTATCGCAGTAGCGATTCCATGAAGATTTCCGTTTTACGAGTTTTGTCAGAGGTTCTGCGATGATCTCTGAAATCATATTTCTGCTTGTGCTTATCCTTTTAAACGGTTTTTTCTCTCTTTCGGAAATGGCCTTGGTGTCGTCCAGAAAAGCGCGTCTGCGCCATAAGGCCGATCAAGGCGACGAACGATACAAGCTGGCACTGAAAGCGGCCCAGGAGCCAGGACAATATCTTTCTGCTATACAAGTAGTTATAACGCTTATCGGTACGCTCACTGGTGCCGTTGGCGGGCTGACCTTTGCGGACTCGCTCGCTGCATTGCTTGCAAAGGTTGCGCCACTTTCGCCCATAGCGAGGCCATTGTCCGTTGTTATTGTAGTCCTTGTAACTACTTATGTGTCAGTCATTTTGGGCGAACTTGTGCCAAAATCTCTGGCGCTTTCCAATCCAGAGGCAGTTGCTGCTTTTACCGTGCGTCCATTGCGTGCGGTGAGCAGAATTTTCTATCCGCTCGTACGCCTTTTTACCGATACGACATCGCTTGTCCTCAAGGTGTTTGGTATTGCCAAGCACAAGGAACCCGAAGTCACCGAAGACGAGGTAAAAGTACTCATCTCCGAAGGTGCCGAAAATGGAGTTTTTCGCACCTCTGAAAAAGAAATGGTGGACGGCGTATTCGATCTGGACGACAGGCGGGTTACTGTATACATGGTGCCGCGCACAGAAGTCGTGACCATCGACATTTCGGAGACAGGCAAAATCGCCCCTGAAGAGGTAATTCAAAATGCCAACGTACCATATCTCCCTGTTGTAAAAGGAGATATTGACGATGTCATTGGTATGCTCGATGTGCGGACGGCATTGGCTGCGATAGCGCGAGACAGGTCTGTCAACTTAATGCAGGTTATGGAAAAGCCCTTGCTAATGCCGGAGACCATTTCGGCGCTGCGGGCCCTTTCGCTTTTGCAGAGGGCAAACGTTGGTACTGGCCTCATTGTAGACGAATACGGCGGAGTATCAGGCCTTGTGTCCCAAAGTGACCTCTTGGAATCTATTTTGAGTGGCTTGAGCGAACACTCCGATGCTTCGCTTCCTGGTATTGTGAAGCGCGAGGATGGTTCTTTGCTCGTCGATGGCACATTGTCCATTGCAGAGTTTGCAGACGCGCTTGGCCTCGACGAAAGTCTGATCAGTCAGCGCGATTACGACACGGTGGCAGGTCTGGTCTTAGACTGCATGGGACGAATCCCCAAAGCTGGGGACAGATGCGAATGGAATGACCGAAAAATCGAAATACTCGATATGGACGGTAACCGCATCGACAAAGTCATGGTCCACGAACCTATTCAAGAGCAACACGCCGAGCCGTAAGAGCCCCTAGCCGTGCGCAGTGCACAGCAAAGGCAGTCCAGCAGTCCACGCGGCTGCCCCTCTGTCAAACAAGAGTCAGGAAGTACGCGTGAATACCTGCGCCCGGCACAAGTTCCGGATGAAAGGTCGCACCAAGGATAGTCCCCTGACGCACAAGGACAGGGTCGGATTTGAGCGAGCTCAACACTTCCACGTTGGATCCCACACGCACAATTTTCGGTGCCCGGATAAAGACACCATCCAGCGTTGGTACAGTTGGAATAGAAGTGACGAGCGGAGCATGAAAGCTGTCTATCTGTGTGCCGTACGCATTTCTCAGTACGGTAACGTCGAGGACGCCGAGCGTGGGCTGCCGCCTCCGCAATTTCTCCTGGGCGGCAGGGCTCCGCGCCACAACCCCTGCCGCGGGGTCTTCTCCCTCAACATCTTTTGCAAGAAGGATCAGGCCCGCGCAGGTCCCAAAAACCGGCATTCCTGCAAGAATGCGCTCTCTAAAGTCATCCAGAAAACCAAATCGTTCCAGGAGCGAACCCATAACGGTACTTTCCCCACCGGGAATGACCATAGCTTCCGCTTTTTGTAAGTCATCACGGGAGCGGACTTCAAAAGGAGCTGCACCTGCCGCTTTAAGCGCCTTGATATGAGCTTCGTAATCGCCCTGAAGCGCGAGTACACCTATTTTTTTCACACTAAAACCTTGTCTTAAAAAACTTACTTTAAAATGTCAATACAAACTCGACAAGAGCTTGCCACTCTTTACCAGCCTCGGGTTTCCATCCGCTTGTTCTCAGGAAGCTCCGACATCCCAATGCCGACCATTGCCTCACCCAGATCCTCTGACAGCTCCGCAAGAACCTTCGGGTTGTTGTAATTGACAACTGCACCAACAATAGCGGCTGCGCGTCTTGCTGGGTCTCCTGATTTGAAGATGCCTGAACCGACAAAAATCGCCTCGGCGCCGAGCTGCATCATAAGAGCGGCGTCAGCCGGAGTCGCTATACCACCAGCAGAAAAGTTCGGCACGGGAAGTTTTCCGGTTACCGCAACTTCGTAGACAAGCTCATAGGGTGCCCCAAGCTCCTTGGCTGCAGTCATAAGCTCCTCGCGCGGCAGACTCATGAGGCGGGCTATGCCATCGCGTACCGCACGCATGTGTCGCACCGCTTCTACAACATCGCCCGTTCCAGGCTCACCCTTCGTGCGGATCATTGCGGCGCCTTCCCCAATGCGGCGAAGTGCCTCGCCGAGATCGCGGCAACCACAGACAAACGGCACCTTAAAGTCATTCTTTGCAACGTGATATTTTTCATCGGCTGGCGTGAGGACTTCCGACTCGTCGACAAAATCCACACCGAGCGCCTCCAAGATTCGGGCCTCCATAAAGTGTCCGATTCTGCATTTGGCCATAACTGGAATGGAGACTGCGTCTTGAATTTCCTTGATTTTCCGGGGATCGGACATGCGCGCCACACCGCCTTGTGCTCTTATATCGGCAGGCACTCGTTCCAGAGCCATGACAGCGCAAGCTCCGGCTTTCTCGGCAATTCTTGCCTGTTCGGCGTTGGTTACGTCCATGATCACGCCACCTTTGAGCATTTCGGCCAAGCCGACCTTAGTCCTCCACTCTGCGCTCTGCCGCGCAGACCACAACACTGTATCCATACTAGGCTCCTTTCCCTTTTTATACCTTATAGGAAAAAGCCATTTTGTGCAAGTTTCCGGCCAGCATACTGTCTTGAATAGGCCCTAATATGATAACATTGTCGCATGAAAATCTTGCTCACTGGAGCCACAGGCCTGTTGGGTAGAGCAGTCAGCGCGAGACTGATAAATCGTAACGACATCAATCTTATTGGCCTGGCGTTTTCGCGTGCGAAGCCGCCCACACTAAAGAGAGATATTACGGATTTTGATGCAATTTCCAAATTATGTCAGGAAATAAGACCCGATTTTGTCATCCACGCCGCGGCGGAACGAAGACCAGACATTGTGGACAACGATCCGGAACGTGCGCAGAAGCTCAATGTGGACGCAACCGCCAATTTGGCACGAGCTTGCAGAAACTGCGGTGCACGCATGATCTATCTTTCTACTGATTACGTCTACGACGGGACAAATCCGCCATACCGCCCTGAGTCGCCTGTCAATCCACTGAACGAATATGGCAAGCTCAAGTTAGCCGGAGAACTCGCTGTTGCAGAAAATCTGGGCGAGACCAAGTCGGGCGAGACACTCTCAAAGGCAGGTGGGCTGGTTTTGAGGATTCCAATGCTGTATGGTCCAGTCGAGCGCCTTGAGGAATCCTCGGTGACCGAGCTGGCATTGTATCTAAAGGCGCGCAAACCTTGCAACATTGACGATTGGTCCACGCGGTATCCGCTCCATGTCGATGATGTAGCGGCAGCCATAGAGATTCTCGTCGATATTTGGTTGAGTCAACCCGAAAAAATCGAGGCTGCCCGAAAGGGTAACGAGCCAAAGGGCGCCAATTTGCCGCTTTTCTTGCTTTCTGGTCCTGTTGGCATAACAAAATATGGTATGGTGCTCGAAATGGCAAAAGCACTTGGCATAGATGCCTCGTGTGTTAATCCGGTAAAAAGTCCGCCGAGTACAGGAGCCCCGCGACCAAAAGACTGCAGGATGGATACCGGTAGGCTCGTATCCCTCGGATATGCTCCTCATCATGTTTTCAGGGATGAACTTAAAACCATACTTGAGCCCTTCTTCAGCGTTAAATCGCCGTTTTGGCTAACCTAGACTCGACATGATTCACGAGATAGAATGCCACGCAGAAACGACACAGGGTTCTTAAGAAATGGTACATAGCAGCGCGCAAAAGATGGAAAGTGCAACAGGCCACTGAGAATTACAACAGAGAAAGCACAGAAAACTACAACAAGACGAGTTAATGATGAGGATTAAGTATTTATTAAATAACAAGTTATCAAAACCATCCAGGCTATTACTGAACACAGTTTTTGCGCTTATCCTCGCTTCCCAGTTTGTGTCGTGTGCGAGTACGATCAAGCAGGAAAAGCCGGTAACGAGCGAAGAAGATCTGGCAACCTACTTTGAAGCACATGGTATACCGCGGTGCGCATGCAGTATGCCAACAATCTACTTTTCCAGCAAAGAGTGGTCCAAGCGGGCCGTAGAACTTATAAATTCCGCCCATGATTATATACTTGTCACTGTTTTTCTTGCGAATTGGCATGAGTATTCTGCACCAATCTACGAAGCTCTCATGCGAAAAGCGCAGGAAGGGGTGCGAGTTTACTTTATTCTCGATCCTTCATCATATTCTCAGCGCAGGAATGGATCAGAACAGCTTCTTCCCGTTGTCTCACAAACACTGACAAAGGGCGGCGTGCATGTGGTTGAATACAACACTTTCTCAGGAGAACGGCTTCCCACAACGGCAAATCTGTTGGATAGGGATCACAGGAAGTTCTGGATCGTGGATGGGAAGTACATAACAACAGGCGGCATGAACATCAACCAGCAGTCATTGGCGCCCCTTGATGAGGGCGGACACATGGATACTCTCGTCGAAGTTCAGAGCGAAGAAGTAGCCCGCAGCATGATCCGCTCTTTCTGTGTTACGTGGAACGCATTTTCTCCGGAGCACATAGACCCGGCAGATTTCCCCATTCAGAAAATGGATGCACCAGAAACTTTTTTGTGGCTTGCAGATCAGGGCCTGGACGAGAACGGAATAACTGACGCAATGTTTGACGCCTTTTTTCTGTATGCCAAGCAGGAGATTTGGCTAGTACAATCGTATTCTTTTGTGACAAGTGAATTACTTGACAAGATTCGTGCCGCCACGTCTCGCGGTGTTAAAGTAAATATCTTGATGGCCAAACATGGAGATATGGACCCTTATGATCGCGCAATGGGCTACTGCATGGAACCACTTATGAAGGCGGGGGCGAGTATTTATATGTATGAGCCCTCAGTAAGAGCGTTTATCCATTCCAAAATTGTGATAGCCGACAAGAATCTAGTGGCGTTTGGCAGCGCGAATTTCAATTTTCGTTCTCAACACCTCTCTAGAGAGATGGAGTTCTTATTCAATGACGAGCGTGTTGTGCAACAAGCATATGATAACCTGCAAGGCCTGCTGCCTGATTCAAGACCTGTCACGATTGAGGAAGCAAGGCACTATCGTACGATTGGCAATTTTCTTATGTATCTCATCTTCCTGGTTGGGGGCTGAGCCATGAAACGCACATCGTATCGTCTGCTTGCAGCCGTCGCATTCTGTCTGATAACCCGCGCCAGTCTCCCTGCGCAAGGCACTTTTCCTGCAATAAATACCGTAGACGCCGAATCGACTAAAATAGTGGATCAAGACAGACTTGGTCCTTCCAGAACGTTGTTCTATTCGGTCACGCTGCAAGGCTATGCAGCGCCAAACCTGTTGCCTGATGCGGAATACTCAAACTTTGGTCTGGGAATTGATCCGGTTCAGAGCCCTTTTGTAAGTGCGGCATTGGGCTTACACTGGCTTTTGCCATTCAATCCATGGGAGTTCGATGCTTCGTACCTCGGGCTATCGTGTGATGTGACATTTGGAAGGTACCTTGTGCATCCATTTGGAAAACTCTTCGTGCGACGAGTGAGCCTGGCACCGATGGTGAGTCTGGGGGCATATGTGCAACCATTTGGCGCAAAAGCGGCGCAAGGCGGTGCAGGGGCGGCGCAAGGCGGTGCAGGGAAAGAGATGTTCTTAGTCTCATGTCAGCCTTTGCGTTTTTTTTCCGGTGACGGCTACTATACGATGGGGGCGTTCGATATTGTCTTGGATGGCCACCTGAAGTATGGCGGTTGGGGAGTCAGGCTTTTCGATTTTAGCTATTTCTTTTATTGATCTTGAGGATGTAGCGCCGGCTATCGTGCATAGGCTTTAAGCCGAGAGTTGAGTAACATCTTTAGCAGCGAGTTGAATCTTATGAAGCAATTCTTTATGTCAGAAGACAAATTAAACGACAAGAGTCGAACTGCCCTGATGGCTTTTGCCACGGTTGTGCTTGTGGTCGCGTTCGTCATGCCCGGAAGCGTGCACGCCCAGGACTTGTCGCTTTCCGCATCAACGTGGACCTTTTTTGCTGGTGCCGATTCGTACAGGCCGGCGGGCCCAGGCGCCTACGCAGAGCTCGGTGCAACGCTGGGCCT
>JAFIHQ010000041.1 GCA_017849315.1 Treponema sp. | reverse complement strand
TTTCGACGCAGTTGTTGCGCCCAACGCTGAGGAAGCGGCCAACCTTGTGATGCAGTACATAAAACCGGGCATGTCGGTCGGTTTTGGCGGGTCTATGACGGTTCGCGCGCTCGGTATTCAGGAAAAGGCAGTAGCGGCAGGAGCAAAGCTCCTCGACCATAATGCCGCCGGCCTCACACCTGAAGAAAAGCGCAAGATCCTCTTGAGCCAACTTACCTGCGACGTTTTTATTTCGAGTGCAAATGCGCTCACGCTGCATGGAGAAATCCTCAATGTGGACGGCAATGGCAACCGCGTTGCAGCCCTCACCTTTGGACCTGCCAAGACGATCGTTGTTGTCGGAGCGAACAAGATTGTGGCGGATGAGGAAGAGGGCTGGGAGCGCATCCGGGCGGTAGCTGCACCTATGAACTGCAAGCGGCTCAGCAAGGAAACGCCCTGCACAAAGGTGGGGCAATGTACGGACTGCGATAGCCCACAGCGCATTTGTCGAATCTATCAGATTTTGCGCAGAAAACCGAGTCTGTCGGACTTTACCGTAATTCTCGTCGCTCAGAGACTCGGATTCTGAATTCTAAAGTGCGGAGCGCTATTTGTACGCGACTAGTTCGGTATGGAGCGCTTCGCCCTTTTCGTTTCTGAATGTTAGAACAAGCTCGTTATTCTGCACATCCACATCGAGCCAGCCGAAAGTGGCCACTGCCATCCATTTAGATGCCGGCGACTGGTAGGTCGGAGGTGGATCGCTGATGCCGCCCATCGCGCCGATGATTGCATAGGAAACGCCGTTGTGCTGCAGAAATTCCTGGTAGTGATTGTGGCCGGAAATCACCAGGTCTACACCATATTTCTCAAAAAGCGGCGTAACAGCTGGAATGGTCTCGTAATTGTCGTACCAGGGCTTACCCGTCTTTGGATCGCGATATCCCGAGGCATAGTAATAGGAATGCGAAACGACAATAATTGGGACCTTTGGATCCGAGTTTTTCAGTGTCGCCTCCAACCAATCGTGTTGACGTTTCCCAAATTGTTCGGTTCCCCAAGGCATGTCCAGCACGATGATTCGAGCCGCACCGGCATCTATGGAGTAAAAATACGGCGAGCCGGAATCGCTTGAGAATCCTTTTGGGAAGAAAATGCGTTTATAGTTGTACTGCCCACCAAAAAGCGCATCGTGGTTGCCCATGACCGGCCTAAAGGGCACATTGGGAATCAGAGCCTCAAGATCGCCCAACGCGAGATTCCAGTGCATTGCCTGAAATCCATATTCCGTCATATCCCCTAAAAAGAAAAAGGCGTCAGGCTTGTGCGCGGAAATTCCCTGCAGAATCTCGGTTCGGGCGCTCGCGTTCGATGTGTCTGCGCCCCAGTGCGCATCAGAAGAAAAGCTGAGGCGCAACCTGGGCTCGGCTGTCGTACTTTTTGTGCTGCCAGGTGCCTGGGCCTCGCCACTCGCAGCTTGTGGTCTGGGGTTTTTTGTACTGGCGGCTCCACTAACAGCGCTGCTGTCATTGGCTTTACCGCTGGAAATTGTCGGCTCTCCAAGAGCAGCCTGCGCCACGATAGGGTTGGCGGGATTTATGAGATTGAGTTTGGCAGGCTCGATGTCCCCGAGGCGTGGCCCTGCGATGAGAAAGGCCAAAAGGCCAACAGAAACAAGCGTGACAAGCACCGATGCCACAATCGATACCCATCGAAGAATCGTAGAGGGGAGTTTTTCTTTAAGTTTCTCAAGTGGAAAAGTAAGGATGACAAGACCAATGGGGATGAGTCCCATGACGATGAGGGCCTGAAAGAGGGCGGTGTTGTACCAAACGTACATGCCGCGGGCACCTTCCAACGAGTAGAAGTAAAAATTCATGATGGCGCAGGCGCCGAGCGCAACGAGCGACCAAACGAGTGCAGTTTTCCGCATTTTCTGGTTGAGCATGCCAGTATCATAAGCTGGTGTGGCAAGGAATGGAAGCCGTCATCTGTGCGCCACGTTGCTGGTGACGGGTAAGCCTTCAGTACGCCTTGTGATTATTAGGGCTCGAGGTCGGTGTAACGCCCGGAATTGTTCCAGAAGATCATGCCGTGATTCGCGCCGTCTTTGACCCCTTGAATTTCCCTCTGCACATAGGCCTTGTCATAATAGAGCTTGTCGTAACTCACATTGAGATAAAAAGCCTGAACATAGGGGCGGATTAGAGCGGCATCGCGGGCGATGGTCGCGTTGCGCAAGGTCCCCAGCCTGTAGATTCGATAAGGCCGCTCCTGTGCGGGCTCAAAAGCGAGGAAATCCTGCTCAAAATGAGATGGATAGAGCATAGGACAGATGACATCGACATAGTCTGAGAACATCTCGACATCCTGAGCTGTGCGGGAACCGGATCGATACCAGCCATTCGAACCATAGATATCGACGCTTATCGGGGCAGAGATCTCTCGCCTCGCGTACCGAAGGAACGACTCCAGGGCGGTTTCTGGGGTCATGCCTGGCAGTCTGTGCGGATAGTCGATGACCGCAAGATTCTCGCCGTCAGTGGGAAAGCGGATATAGTCGAATTGAACCTCGTCGAAGCCACGTGCGATCACTTCTTTGGCGATCTTGACATTGTACGCCCAGACATCGCTTGAATACGGGTCAACCCACTGCTCTGCGATCAAGGAACCGTCTGGCCTGGTGCCTTGCCAGAGGGCGCCAGTCGTCTTGTTTCTGACGGCGTAGAGGCCACCATTCCACTTGTAGAGATTGGAATCTTTGAACACGACGACGCGCGCGATAAGATAGACACCACGGGCTTTTGCCTCCTGGACGAAAGCCTCCAGGTCGAGCGTGCCCGTACCTGAGATCGTATTCGTACCTGAGATCGTATCCCGGGCGGTACCAGACGCGAACTCTTTAAGCAGCTCGGATTGGGGTGCGAAGCGCAAGTTGCCTTCGTCGTCTTTCATGTCCACGACGAGCCCGTTTATACCAAGATTTGCCATAAGTTCAAAATAGTGCGCGCGAGATTCAGCGTTGATTACAAAGCCGGTCTGCAGATATATGCAGGTTTTCCCATCTGCCTTTGCAAGACGCTCCTGCCGCAAGGCCGCGGGCATTTCAAATTGTTCCGGCTTTTCCGATTGTTCCGGCTGAGTCAGGTCTTGAGTCACCTTCTTGCCTTTCCTCAAAAGCCAGAGCTCGTTCAATGCAAAAGGCTGGGAACCTTTTTGTACGAAATTGCGGGGAAATGCGGCACAGGGCTTGGCTCCAGGCGAGGCGGCGCCTATCGCCTGCAGAGCTCCACGTAAAGTTGAGGCGAGTTCATTTTCTACGGTAACCCGTAACTTTCCTGTCTTTGAATTCATGTGCAAGGCCTGGACCGTTCCCTCACCTAAGGAATAGCCAAAGTCTGTCCCTGCAAAACTCAGTGATTCTGCAATGTCAAAATCACTATTCCCATCAGGTGCATAGACCTCTACAAAGCGCATGCTGGCGATATCGAACCGATAGTATCGACCCAAAAACGTGAGGCCAGCCACGAGCGCAGGCAATTCACCTTCGCCAGCATCTTGCCCAGAAAAGTTCGCAAAGAGGGCAAAACTGCTCACTTCTTCTACGTTGCTGCCAAAGACCCGCGGCAGGCCCGCAGACTGTGCAACCCATTTGGGCTTCTCTTCGATTATCTGCTTAAGAGCCCCGCCCGATCCGCCGCCACCTCCGGCTGCGCTTTGCAGGCCAATACTCAAGCTGAATACGCCCCTGATGGTGTGGGAAACCCAAAGTGCCATGCCGCCGCTTGTATCCTTGGGGGCAAAGATAAGGGCTTTGAGCCCCGGGGATGTCGAAGGGCTACCAAGTGAAGTCCATGTGACACCCCGATTCTCGCTTAAGAAGACTTCGCTGGCTGTGCAGGCCGCAATTCGCCCTTGTTTTGTGGCGTCGACGGCCAGTGCCTTTATTTCGACGGGCTCGCGTCTTGGCACAATTCCGTCGTCGCTTACGGCTATGAAAGTGCGTGTTGGAAGTCCGAGGGACCTATTCTCGAATTTTTTAAGATCCGCGCTGAATACTATTCCGTTCGAAGTAAGAAAGAACCAGCCATACGGCGCAGGAACTATCGCACCTACCTCGCTTCCGCCCATGAGTAATTCAAATTCGAAGTCAGATGCGCCGCCTGTTCCAAGGTTCTTGTGCAGCACTACCTTAAAGAGTCCCTGTTCCGTGCCGAGCAGAAAATCCCCGCTTTGCAGGCCTCCAGCAGAAAAGCCTTGTGCCTCGACATATCCTGGCACGAGACCTGCAAGGCTCACGTATGCCAAAAGGACCCAAAGCACCAATGGACGGATATGGCGTCGATTCGACGTCGTCATGATCGTCATGGCCTTTATTTTATCGCATTCTGTTCTAGCTCTTCTTGAGCCTATCCCAGCGCTTGCAGGCGTGGAAATGGTCAACCCCAAGCCCCGTGCTGGCGTCCACGGCCGTAAGTTCGGGCTCGGGATCGACCGAGCATTCGGCTGCCGAAGATGGGCAGCGCGGATGGAAGCGGCAGCCCGATGGAATATTCGCGGGGCTTGGGATCTCGCCGAAAATCGGCAACTCCTTTATCGTTTCAACCTTGCCCGATTCCGGCTCCGGCACCGCCTGAATGAGCGCTTGCGTGTACGGGTGCAATGGGTGGTCGATAATATCATCCGCCTTGCCCATCTCTACGATGCGCCCAAGGTACATTACCGCAATCCGGTCCGTAAAATAGCGCGCCGTAGAAAGATCATGTGTTATATAGAGATAGCTTAATCCGAGATGTTCCTGCACATCCTTCATCATCGCCAGAATCTCCGCGCGCGTGGACAAATCGATCATCGAGACAGGCTCGTCCGCCACAAGCAGCTTTGGGTTAAGGATGAGTGTTCTGGCTGTGGCTACACGCTGGCGCTGCCCGCCAGAAAGCATGTGGGGGTAGCGGCCCATGAACTCCTCGGCCGGCATCATCTTGACTTCTTCCAGCGCCTTTACAATGAGTTTTTTTCGCTCTTCGAACGCTGCGCCGATTTTGTGAATGATCAAGGGTTCTTCCAGGACATCGCGAATTTTGAAGCGGGGGTTCATAGATGCATACGGGTCCTGGAAAATCATTTGCACCTTTTTGCGATACTCCTTAACCCCTTCTTTGTCCAATTTGGTCACGTCTTCGCCGTCAAATTGAATCAAGCCCGCGGTTGGCTTAAGAAGTCGCATGACGAGTTTCCCAGTCGTGGTCTTGCCTGAACCAGACTCACCGATAAGGCCGAAAATCTCTCCCTTCATGATATCGAACGACACCGAATCCACTGCTTTTATCACCTTACCAGCCTTGTTGCTCCCAATGGATTGCATGAGCGTCTGATGCGGCTCAAAGTACTTTTTGAGGCCTTCGACGTGCACTAACACTTCTGCCATAGCTTTGACCTCCTTGTGCCCTTATGAGTGGCTGTTTAGCCAGCAGGCAGCGAAATGTCCCGGCTCGACCTCTTCAAGCGGAGGCACTTCTTCATGGCACCGTGCAAAAGCCCTATCGCAACGAGGGTTAAATCGGCAGCCTTTTGGTGGGTCTATGAGATCGGGTGGAGTCCCCGGTATAAACTGCAACTTCTCCACTTTCTTAAAAAGTCGCGGCGTTGCAGCAAGAAGACGTTGAGTGTAGGGATGAGCGGGGCCCTGTTTGCCAAAAATGTCGGCATTGGGGCCAATCTCCACGATTCTGCCGGCATACATAACACAAATTCGATCCGCGACTTCGGCTTCGAGGGCTAAATCGTGCGTGATGAATATGAACGACAGGTTAAACTGGGCTTTCAGCTTCTTGAGCAGATTGATAATTTCAGCCTGTACAATGACATCAAGCGCTGTAGTTGGCTCGTCCAAGATAACGACAGAAGGGCGCAAGAATAGTGCCGTTGCAATGACCGCGCGCTGCTTCATACCGCCCGATAGCTCGTGCGGATAACGTGTCATCACCTCGGCAGGAAGGCCCACATAGCCCAGATACTCTTTTATGAGCGCCTCTGCTTCGGCCTTTGGCACCTCCTTGTGCACATTGAGCGTCTCCATCATCTGCTTGCCGATTGTGTAAACAGGCGTAAGACAGTTCATGGCACCCTGGAAGACCATCGCGATTTTCTGCCAGCGGATATCTTTTCGCACTTCCTTTTCAGATAAGGGAATAATATCTCGACCTTCCACGAGGATCTTGCCGGATACGTACCGTCCGGGCGGAGAAGGCATCCGCAAAATGGATGAGCCCAGGCTCGTCTTGCCACAGCCCGATTCGCCCACGAGGCCCAGCGTTTCGCCTGCCAGCAGTGTAAGGTCTATGCCGTCGATAGCCCGCACAGCACCCTTGGAGGTAAAGTAATGCATCTGTAAATTTTGAACATCGAGTAGTTTTTCCATACATTCACCTTGTCTGGAGCTTTGGGTGGAGTATCTTGTCCATCGAAAAGCCGATGAACGCAAACATCATGCCCATGATCGCGATAAGGAGGCCAGGCGGCACAATCCACCACCACAGACCTTTCAGAACCGCCGCTCCCTGCATCGCGTCGTGCAGAATCTGGCCCCAGGTGACGATCGTAGCGTCGCCGAGCCCCAAAAGGCTTACCGAAGACTCGTAGACGATGGCGCTCGGCACCGAAAGCGCCATGGACGCAAAACTGTACGGAATCAGAAGCGGCACCATGTGTCTAAAGATTATGCGCCCGTTTTTGGCGCCGAGCGCCTTGGCTGCCTCAATGTAGGTTTCCTCTTTGATCTGCAGCGCCATGGATCGCACCGTCATCACGGAGCCCGTCCAGAAAAACAGTACCATGACCAGGATCAGCATATAGATGTTAGGCTTAAACACCGCCGATATGACAATCAGTACCGGCAACACCGGTATGGAATTCACAATCTGGAAGATGAACATCATGACGGAATCCACCCGGCCGCCAAAATATGCCGTGATAATGCCATACAACACGCCAATGACGACTGACACCACTGAGGTCAAAAAACCAATCAAAAGCGCCCATTTCATGCCCGCAATAAGCCCCGAGGCGAGGTCGCGCTTGGAATCATCGGTACCCAGGAGCCCGGAAACCGATCCTGTCACCACAACATAAGGATCTTTTATATCCATATTTGCAGGGTCCATTATCATGGCCTGCGCAATGAGCTTATAAGTCCCTTTGAGCGGTTTGAATTGACGCGCCATGCCTTGCTGCGCCGTATTGAAAAGCAAATCCGTTGTGCGCAGACTTGAACTGGAATACGCTTCAAGTGCCTCTTCGCTCTCGTAGCGTTTCACAAAGGCAAAGGCCGAATTGCGTCCATCGTTGTCCGCCGAAATGCGGATGTCCTGGTTTGCAAGCCCTTGTTCAAAGCGTTGGAAGAGATCGACCTTGACTCCGTCTGGCCTTTCGATGGAAACCACCATCGGTATGTCGCCCGTGCCTGAAATATGAAATATGACGTCGAGCGGCGCCCTGTCTGCCTCGTATTTGTAATCGAGCGTATAAGTTACCATTTTGGCGCCACCCTCCAAGTCGACCTCTTCGCGGGTGGCCTTGGTAAGGCGCTGTGTGACAGGCGACTTCGTTTTGGAAAAGAAATTAGTCCACTCGGGCGGTGCGCTTGCGGGATTGTCTTGCCAATAGTCGATATCACGCCACTTGTTGTTCACTTCCTTCCAGGGAAGGATAAGCGGCTCAAAAATGACGACCAAAACACAAAGTGCAAGGAGGATGAGCCCAACAATGCCCGATTTTTCTTTACTGAACTCGCCCCAAAATTCTCCAAGCCTGGACTGTGTCGTATTGGTGCTCATGCCTTACCCCCCACTTTGATGCGCGGATCCATAAAGCCGTACGTAAGGTCCAGTATGATCAGACCAACCTGATAAATCCCTGTCGTAATGGTGAGGTCCCCCATCAAAACCGGAATGTCGTTTTGCTGAACAGCGATCCAATACAGATTCCCGAGCCCTGGCCAGGAGAAGATGCCTTCAAAAATAATCGCGCCAGTAATGGACGCAAGGAGCGAGAGTATCGACATGGTCATAATAGGCGGTGCTGCCGTTCGTAAGGTGTGTCCAAAAAGCACCGAGTGTTCGGGTATGCCACGCGCGCGGGCAGCCATTATGTAATCGTCCTGCAGAACACCGAGCACGATATTGCGCACATAATACGCCACTCCCCAGAAACCTATGAGAAGGAGCGTGAGCAAGGGCAGCGCCATATGCCATAGCAGATCCACAAAATACATAATTCCTTCGGGAGGTGGCACCGTGTGCATCCCTGCCGAAGGGAAGAGCTTCAGATTGTAAACAAAGAACATGATGAGGATCATGGCGAGCCAGAATGTCGGCATGCCATATACGATCATGGTGATGACCGAAGTGATCCTATCCATGGAGCCTCCGGGCTTCTGCGCCTTCTTCAAGCCCAGAGCTATGCCAATGATTATCTCAAAGAGCGTCGCTGTGGTAAAAAGCAAAAGTGAGCGTGGTAGTGCCTCCCCGACAATGGTGAGCACGTCACGTTCTCCCTGCGACGATTTGATAATGGTCGATTTTCCGAAATTAAAGGTAAGTGAGTTCCATGTCTGATAAAAAATGCGTTCCAACAATGGACGATCCAGTCTGTAAAGCTGTATCAGGTCTATGCGGCGCTGCTCCTGAAAGCGCTGAATCGCAGCGGGAGGTACATTCTTGAGCCGAGAAGATTCGGCCCGCACCTGCTCCTCGATTTCTGCACGCACGGTTTTATCGGTCACCGTATTGAAGAGTGCCGAAAGGACGAAAATGATTATTGCGTAGGTAAAAATACCTTTGAGTATTCTTTTAAAGGCGAACCACTTGTACATATGACCACCTGTATTCCGCGACAACTAGCAATGCCTGAAGGACTCAATGACCTTCACGACCTGTCCCCAAGAATTTCGATTTTGAGATGATTTTGTTCTTGGTGGAGACTCTCAAAGAGAAAACACTTGCAAGAACAAGAAACAAAAGGGTGTGCCTGTAGAAATGGTATCAAACGTTTCTTACTGGCACACCCACCAAGGACACTAGATCAAGAACATCTAAACCCTGCTAACTGGTCAGAAAACTGCAAGTGATACAGCCTGAACCGCAGGAGCCTCGGTGCTGAACACTGATTGAACAACGAGTGTGTAAGCACCTGGAGAAAGCGCGCTTAAGTCCTTTGCAGGAATTGTGGCTTTGAATTTCCCCGCAGAGACATAGGCCGCATTGTAAGTCTTTTCGCTGTTATCGGCCATGATGAGGGTAACCGTAACTTTTGCCTTGGAATCTGCTGCTTTTGCCGTATCATCTGGATACGTGACTGCAGAAACTGCTACGTCTACGGAAGCATCAGCAGTCCGTTGAGCTGTAGCGGGAACATTTACGTCATCAATGCGGGTAATGGTCGTCTTGAACAACTTCGGGAAGTAGTCGGACTTGTACGGGTAATCCCTAAACGCGGTGAGCTCGATGTAGTTGTTGTTATAGTCAACCTTGCTGATAAAGAATGGTCCGTTAGAAATGTAAGCGTTGCCATACGTATCGATGAACTTGATGGCCGCATTGTACCGGGCAACTGCTTCGGCAGGGGTCATCCACTGCTTAATGCAATCTGGCACATATTTCTTGGCAACAAAATCCTGCAATTTGGCCTTGATATCTGCAACGCATTTCGGGTTGATAACATCGACCTCGGTCGTCGAAGGATCGCTTGCGAACGAATACTGTGTTCCAGACTTGGAGCCTTCCGCTACCAATTTGGCCAGGGCTTCATAAATCTCGAAGGAGACAATGGTTTGCCTTCCTGGGTTGCCGGCTTTTACGCCGACTGCACCGTTGGCTGCCACTCTATCTTTGTCCATTGGCCAGTTGAAATCATAATACGTGGTGAAGGATCCACTCTTATTCAAGACGGTACCTTTGCTAATCGGCAAGTATGCC
Source organism: Treponema sp. (assembly GCA_017849315.1). Taxonomy (GTDB): domain Bacteria; phylum Spirochaetota; class Spirochaetia; order Treponematales; family Rectinemataceae; genus JAFIHQ01. The sequence continues at coordinate 2,665 of JAFIHQ010000041.1, read as the reverse complement.
TGATACTGAGCGGCATAGCTTTCGTCATAGTATTTATCGTTATCGCCATCTTTGTTGGCCCACTCATACGGGAATGCAGTGGCATACATGACATCCGCAATAGTGATTGGTGCGCCAGAATGCCATTTGCCGTAAATATAGCGCTGGTCATTCAATCTTGAATACGAAGTCAGGTTGTTGTTCTTGACATAATCGTATTTGCCATCACCGACATCCTTGTACTCGACGCCCGATTCCCACTGCTTGGTCTTGGAGTTGTAGATAATAGCGGCAGGATCGACTTTAATGAGCCCTTCCGGCTTTCCGCCTTCACCTGCTTTTACCTTGGTTTCTACGTTTGCCAGGCTATAAGTTACGCGCATTGGCGTATCCTTGGCGGAGTTGGGCGATTCGAAAGTAGACGGATCGGAGCACGCTTCTACGATTGCCGAGGAGTATACATCGTTAAAGCCATCAACGCCCACAGGGTCCCACGAACTCATGAAAAGACCGCCACGTGCTGAGTACTGCGTGACACGCAGGGTTTTCTGTCCATTGGCATCTGGCTTTACGTCTGCCGAGCGGATAGACCAGTTATTAAGTCCATCGCCAAGGCCGTAGAGCATTCTGCTGTTAAAGCGAGCCTTATTAGCAACATAGAACTGCGTCTGGCTTGCGACGTAGATACGTACCGCTTCTTTGAGTGCCATTTCCTGCACTTTGATGTTGTCGTTCCAATACTCGTCGGCGGTAAGGAACCAGCCGTTGTAGTTCTTCTGTGCGATGCGGTCGATTTCTTTGTTCTCGTAGTTCCAGAAACCTTCCATCTGTCCACCAGGCATGTAGCCATAGTAGGGGGCATACATCTGGCTGATGGTTACATCCCACCATGCACGGGTAGCACCAGCGCCCCAGCCCTCGGTGTACATGGACCACTCCCAGTTGGCAGGATCGCTGTTGTAGGCAAGATTACTGGCCTTAGAGCGGTCGTATTCGAGGCGCTCGACCTTTATGCCCGCTTTTTCGATCTGGTCTGCAATATAGCGGCCTTCCAGGAGTCGACCCGTGGGATCGTCTACACGAATGATGAATTTTACGGTGATTGGCTCACCGTTGTAAGTCCAGAATTGACCGGATTTGACAAGTTTACCTTTGTTTTCTGGAAGGTTCGCCGCAGCTTTAAGCGCTGCATCGATATCAGCCAAAGCCTTCTTCTCGTTTCCACGCGCGCTCATCCCAAGTTTTGCCGGTACCAAATTGAATTTGTAGGTACCAGGTTGGCCAGGGGTTTGCGCAGTGATCATTGGCTCGCCAGCACCAAGGAGGATTTCGTCGACGATTTTTTTCCTGTCGATGAGCCAGTTCAGAGCATAGCGCACTTCCTGGATTGCGAGTGGATTGAACACCGTTTTGCCGGCCTTTGTCTGGAAGGTATAAGGAGCTTTGTTGGGAATAGGATTTAATAGCAGCGACCAAGTCCCAGACGGAACCGCATACGTTGAGAGTTTATCCAGGTCGGTCTGTTGAATGCCCTTGTAGGTCTTGGTATTCAAGCCAGTGAAGAAGACATCCGTCTTGCCTTCTGCGGTGTCTTTGATGGCAATAGTCTGATCCATCCTGACATCGTAAATGACTTTGTCCACAATGGGGCCATTCTTTACCTGAGCAGTGACCCCAGAGAGAACAAGCATGACAAGGAACGATGCGATCATGAGTTTCTTCATGCATACCTCCTTAACATGGTCTGCGCGTCTTCATTTTAGGAACACTTTTATCAAAAAGTAAAGAGCGAATTAATGATAAGAAGTTCATGTTTTGATGTTCATCATGGCGACAGGCTATATCGACACAACTGCGATTCTGCTTGTCTGCTCGAACAATGGAGTTTATAATACGCATTGTATCGACTAAAATATTCATTTTTCCTAATCTGAGGAGGTTGTCGATGAAGAAACTGGGTGCTTTTGCGCTCATGCTCGCAGCATTACTGGTTGTATTACCAGGAACGGTCTTTGCTCAAAATGGAACGGGCGATGTAACTCTCACAATCCTGCACACGAACGATACGCACGCTCGAATTGTAGAGAGCAAAACTGAAGTGGGCCTTGCGAGGGTGGCGACCGCTTTTAATCAGGCGCTGGCCAATAATCCGAACACAATCCTTGTCGACGCCGGCGATACATTCCATGGACTGCCGATTGCGAATATTGACCAGGGTATGAGCATTGTCGAGGTGATGAACCGGGTCGGTTTTAGCCTTATGACGACCGGTAACCACGACTATAACTATGGCATGGATCGGCTCATGCAATTGGAAAGAATGGCCAATTTTCAGATCCTGGCAGCGAATGTCTATAAGGATGGTAAACGCGTCTTTACTCCGTATGTGATTAAGAATATCGGTGGTGTGCGTGTAGCCTTCTTTGGTCTTGCAACACCGGAGACTGCGTATAAGACAGACCCCAAGAATGTTCAGGGCATCTACTTCTCAGATCCTATTGTGGAAGCAAAGGCTGTCGTCTACGACCTTATTGGCCAGTATGACGTGCTCGTGTGTCTGTCTCATATTGGCACAGACAAATCCTCGGATCCCACCTCGATTCAAATTGCGGAGGCGGTTCCTCAGATTGATGTCATGATTGATGGGCATAGCCACACTGCATTGGAAGATATTCAGAAAGAGAAC
>JAFIHQ010000040.1 GCA_017849315.1 Treponema sp. | reverse complement strand
TGCTTTTCTTGATTCGCTCAAGCTCTTCTTTGTGGTTCCCTTTGCAAACGTATACTTCTTTGGCAACATGCTCTCCTATGCAGTGCCGCTCATGATTGCAGGTTTAGGTGCGGCCTTCGCCTTTGCATCGCACAACTTCAATCTGGGAGGAGAAGGGCAAGTGTATGCTGGGGCTCTTGTGGCGACAGTTGTTGCCCTCAAAGCGCAAGGGCAAGGGGCTCAAGATGTTCAAGCAGTTAGACTCATGGCGCTCTTTTCGGCAGCTTTGACAGGTGGGCTCGTAGGTGGTTTTTCAGGGATGCTCAAAAGGCGCCTCAGAGTAGACGAGATGATATCGTCGTTTCTTGCGTCGTCGCTGGTGGTATTTGTAGTAGACTATCTCGTCGCGGGGCCGCTCAAGGATCCGAACAGCAATTTTCAGGCCACTAAGACCTTGCCCTCTGCTTTTGGTTTTGCGAAGATTCTGCCACCGTCGGATCTCTCGGTGTCCATTTTCTGGACACTTCTGCTGGTGATGCTCGGGAAGCTCGTCCTGGACAGGACAAGTTTTGGATTTGAACTTAAAGTGTCAGGCGCTAATAAGGAATTTGCGCGGTATGCAGGGATCAACGGCGATGTTTACTCGGTAATTCCGCTTGTCGTATCGGGGGCGCTTCATGCGCTCGCCGGTGGCGTTATGATTTTTAGTACATATCTGAAAACGATACAGGGTTTTTCTGCAGGCGTCGGATGGGACGCAATTGCGGTTGCACTGATTGCAAACAACAATCCGGTGGCTCTTGTTCCTTCCGCTCTGTTTTTCGCCTATTTGGACGCAGGTTCAAAAAGCGCAATGATGGGGTCCAATGTCAGCACGGAGCTTGTGACGATAGCGCAGGCGCTTGTATTCTTCCTCATTACGGCCACAACCTTGCCGCGCGCTTTCGGGGTACACAACTGGTGGCGCTGTGGAAAAGCAAGAGCCGCTGTAAAAGCCGCTACAAAAGCCGCCCAAGGGCCTCAACAATGAACTTTATGAACCTCGCAACTATACTGACGGGCAATGCGCTCGAGGCTATGACACCTTTGCTTTTTGCTGCAATGGGTGGCCTTTTTACGGAGCTTTCAGGGGCTTTGAGCATCGCATTGGAAGGCTACATGATGCTCGGCGCCTTTGTGGGCGTAGTCGCCGCAGCTTCGTTACACAGTGTGATAGCAGGCTTGTGTCTGGCGGCCCTTGCAAGCGCGGCCCTGGCATGGGTTAGCGCCAAGGCGACGCTCGGACACAAGGCGAATATCTTTATTACAGGGCTGGGAACGAATCTCCTGGTGGCCGGTCTGTTACCTGTGCTTTCTCAGCATTTTTTCGGCACGAAGAGTGTCTTAAGCTTTACTCTGCCGGCAATGATGCGTCCTTTTTCCAGAACAATGGCCTCGGTTCCCTTTTTAGGGCAGGCATTTTTTTCGCACAGCATTTTAGTCTATGTTTCCTGGCTGACCGTGCTAGCAGCCTGGGGCGTGCTCTACAAGACGCCGGTAGGCAGACGAATAAGGGCATGCGGCTCCCAACCGGAGGCTTTGCGCGACATAGGCAGAAAGCCGGAAAACTACCAGATTGTGGCGGCCGTGGTGGCGGGGGCGTCGAGCTGGGTGGCGGGGGCGTGTCTGTCGCTGCCGCTTTCTGCCTATGTGCCGAATATCAGCTCAGGGCGGGGGTGGATTGCGCTGGTGGCGATTTATTTGGGGAGCCGCAGGCCCGGACGGATAATGCTCGCCTGTTTTATTTTTGCCCTGGCAGAGGGCTTTTCTAATTACGCACAAGGCTTTTTGCAAGTACCAAGCGAATTCGTTCTTGCTATTCCCTATGCCGCGTCGCTTGTAGCGCTTATTCTTGGCTCTTTGAGCAGGCGGCGGCAAGGCGACTGGAAGGACTTGCATTGAGGACTTCCATAATTGCCGGCAGGTCCTCGAGCGCATGGATTCTTTTTACGCCCGAATCCTCATATCTATTGGCTTCGTCCTTCAGAATGGCCTTGCCGCCCAGGTCCATATAGCCTTTGACATACTTGGGTAGGTCGTCAACGTAAACCGTGGTATCAAGATCGAAATTGTTTTCTTCAAGTGCCCTGAAATAGGCCTCAGCATGAGGTTTGCCTTTTAGGCCGTTAGAACGAATATCTGTAATGCTGATAAAATACTGCTCCACGCCGAGAGCCTTTAGCACTCGCTCTGCATGCTCACTTGGAGAATTCGTCAGGATTGCTTTTTCGTAAGGCAGTGACTCCAAAAGCCACTTGAGCTGCGGGTCGGGAGCTAAACCTTCGATCTCGTCTTCTGGGTGTACTGCCCTAAAGTACGCTTCCGGATCTTTAAAACCTTTCTCCGCCATGAGCCACTCCAAAGTAGTACCGTATCGGCGGGACCCTTCGCGCCGCACCACGGCAGTTTCATCTAAGGGCATCATGAGAAAATCGGCGACGAATCTGTTCATGCGCTCAAGCACGCGGGCTTCCAGGCCATTGGTTTCCGAATACAGCGTATTGTCGAGGTCAAAGAGAATAGCTTTTATCATTGTTCATTCTTATCACAACTATTACGAGCCTTTCAATCGCATTCTAATTGCATTGTTCTGCCTGTTTCCTGTATCCTATGGTATAGTGTGTGTAGTTTTTTGTGCCTTTAGTAGGAGCAGTGCATGATTCCAGTTGCCGATGACAATTGGCGCGGACGTGGACGCGGACACGCGTACATAACATGGGCCATCATACTTATCAACATCTTCGTTTTCGTATTTATTCAGGAATTTGGACTCAACGATTCGGTTACCTTGGCCTTATCGGTCGTTCCTGAGGAAATTGCGGCTGGACAAAGGCTCTGGACGCTGATTACCTGCCAATTTGCTCATGCTTCTCTGAGTCATATCGCGGGCAATATGCTCTACTTGGGCATTTTTGGCGATAATGTCGAGTGCAGAATTGGCAAAAGGCGCTATATCCTTTTATACCTGCTGTCTGGAACATTCGGAGTTCTTGTACACGTCTTGGCATCTATTCTGGCCGGTGGAGCCGCCGCACAGGTGCCCTTGCTTGGCGCTTCTGCAGCAGTATCAGGGATTCTGGCATCCTATCTTGTGCTTTTCCCCGGAAACCGGGTCGTTGTTTTGCTCTTTAACTTTATTCCGACGACCTTTTCCGCCTGGATTGTGATCGCTTCCTGGTTTGTATTGCAGGTCTTTAGCGAGCTTGCAGAAGGCCTATCCAGCGGTACTGCCTATACTGCTCATATTGCCGGCTTCATTGTTTCTTGGCTTTGGTCCCGCCACTATAAGCGGGCTGAAACAGAAAGAATCCAAGTGGCACGCAGAGACCGCTATGTAAGGCACGACACCGACGACGGCTTTAGATGGTGGATCGTCGACGATCAATAAGAGCGCCAAATGGCAGAAAGGAACCAAAGCTGCGACGGACTTCTCCTGCATGCAAAAGAAGGGCTTTCTGGATCGAGGATAGTTAACATTCTAACCGCAGAACAAGGTTTGATTGACGTTTTTGTCTTTGGCGGAGCAAAGAGCACACTCCGATCGCTGGCATCGCCATTCGTTTTTGCAAAAGTATTTATATATTCAGATAACATAAAGAATTATAAAAAACTCAATGATCTTGCCATTATCGAATCCTTCCCCGGTTTGCGGGAAACCTACGAAAGGCTTTTGTCTGCAGAGGTGGTAGCGGAGTTTATCCTAAAGACTTCTGCATGTGGCGGAGAATACCACGCAGTCATGTCCGATGCGCTTACAGCCTTTCATCTTCTACAGAATGCCGACGACTCTATGGCAGACATGGTTTTGTGCTGTTTCCTTTGGCGAATGCTCGCAATTTTAGGCTTAGAACCAGATCTCACCAGTTGCATTGCGTGTGACCGGGAACCGGAAAGATCCGGGCACAGCAGTCCACTCTTCTGGTACTCGGAAGACCGCATAGGCTTTGTCTGCAGCGACTGTGCAGACTCCTACAACAGAAACTCGACGAACACCGGCCAGTTTGAGCATCCGCACTATACTGACCGTCCGGAGCGTCTTGTACCGGTCGATGTTGATTTGCAGCACCTTCTGGAGCTTTTTAGTTACCAGGGGTTTGAAGGGATAAGAAATCTGTCTGCAGTGGATCAGTGTGGGCTCCTAAATCTGCCTTCGATAAATGAAGAACTCGCAAAGAAAACAAAGCGCATTGTATTTAGCCTTGCGCAGAGTGCCGCAGAAGGATCTCTGCTCACCCTAAAGGCATAAAGAGACCTTTGCGGCAATCTGTGCGAGGCACTCGGCCACACAAACAAAAAGAAGTGGAGTACCTTTTTAAAACACAAGATTTGAAGTATACTCGTGCGTTACACACGTCACTAGAATGAGACTTTAGAGGAACTTATGCGAGTTGTCGACATTATCATGAAAAAACGCTCAGGGCTGGAACTGAGCGACGAAGAGATACGTTTTGTCATAGAAGGCTATGTGGCCGGTGAAATCCCTGATTATCAGGTATCCGCCCTCCTTATGGCTATTTTCTTTAAAGGTATGACCCCGGAAGAAACTGCATCACTGACTACCCACATGCTCAACTCTGGAGAGGTTATGGATTTATCCGGCATTCCTGGGCCTTTTGTGGACAAGCATTCTACAGGCGGCGTAGGTGACAAGATTTCCTTGCCTTTGGCACCGATTGTTGCGGCTTGCGGCGCAAAGGTCCCCATGATGTCGGGAAGAGCTCTTGGGCACACGGGCGGCACATTGGACAAGCTGGAATCGATTCCTGGTTATAACGCCACCCTTTCTCAGGCTCAGTTCCGACAGGGGCTGGAGCACGAAGGCTTTGCCATGACCGGCCAAACCGCAAAAATAGTTCCTGCTGACAAAAAGCTTTACGCTTTGCGGGATGTCACGGCTACGGTCGAGTCCATTCCTCTTATCACTGCATCAATTCTTTCCAAAAAGGTCGCGGAAGGCGCCCAGTCGCTTGTGCTCGACGTAAAATGTGGGCCTGGGGCATTTATGAAGACTCTTGCTGACGCCAAAGCGCTGGCACGAAGCCTTGTAGACACAGGTTCTTCCATGGGCAAGAAGGTGGTCGCGGTCATAACCGACATGTCGGAGCCTTTGGGGCTGACGGTCGGCAATTTCTTCGAAGTAGAAGAAGCTCTGGACTGTCTGGAAAATCACGGCCCGGCCGATGTGATGGAGCTTACCTACCGGTTGGGCGGTTGGATGTTAGTTACGGCGAACCTTGTTCCTTCGGTGGAAGAAGGCGAAAAACGCTGCAAGGAAGCAGTCGCTTCGGGAAAAGCGCGCGAGCTCTTCCTTGCCAACGTGGCAAGGCAGGGTGGAGACGTCCAACAACTCCTCAACTTGCGTGGAAAATACCGGTCCAGCCACAAAACAGTGCTGCGGGCGGCGCAAGGCGGGTACATTCAGTCTATCGACGCATGGAAGATTGGTTTGGCCGGTGTCTATCTTGGTGTAGGCCGAAATACAACCAGCGATAAGGTGAGTCCAGACGTCGGTTTTATCTTTAGAAAAGTGCGAGGAGACAGAGTGGAAAAAGACGATGTCATTGCAGAAGTTTATGGAAAAGACGAAGCGTCACTGCTGCCTGCGCTCGAGCTTTCCAATACGGCTGTCACAATAGGGGTTAATAAGCCTGCCCCAACTCCGCTTATTCTCGAGGAAATTTCCGCATCATGAAGTGGGACAAGCAGGACCTGAATCAGAACGAAGTCCGGGAACTTGCCAAACATTACGGCATCGATCTCTTGGATGCATCGATCTTCGCCCGGCGCAAGATTACTGCTCCTTTACAGTTGCTGTACTTTCTAAAAGACGATCTATGGTATTTGCGTAATCCATTTTTATTCAATTCGATGGAAGACGCGGTGGATCGGGTCTTGCTTGCCGCGGAAGAGAAAGAAAAGGTCCTGATATTCGGAGACAGCGATGCCGATGGTGTAACGTCCACTGCATTGCTCTTGGATACTCTACAAGAATTGGGCATCGATGCAAGTTATCGTGTTCCAGAAGGCGATGAACCTTATGGACTTTCGGTGGCGGCAGTAGACGATTTTGCACGGGAAGATGGCACTTTGATTGTGACGGTGGACTGTGGTGTCTCGAACTACAAAGAAATCGAGCACGCCCGCGATCTGGGCATCGACACAATCGTTTGTGACCATCACAAGCCTCAATTTGGAGAGTTGCCAAAAGCACTTGCCGTAATTGACCCCAAAATCCCCGATTGCGGCTACCCATTTCGGGACCTCGCGGGTGCTGGCGTCGCCTATAAACTCTCCTGGGCCTTGCGTTTTGCCCAGTCGGGTTTTTACAAACAACCTGTCGCCCTGCTGAATTTCTCCGAATTCCGTGGAAACGACGGAAATAGTGTCTGCAGGATCGAAGCAATAAGAATACACAATCTTGTGCCCAAAGCCCGGTTTTCCAAAACAGTTGCGCATGATGCGACTAAGTCGGAATTATCCGGCGTACTCCAAGAGCTGGCATATTTTTTGCAGGGAAGGGCCATCTTTGTCTGGCACAGAAGCCAGCAGAATGCTCTCAGCAAGCAGCTTTTTGGAAAATCCGTCGATATCGAAAGTTATGATATTGCTGGCGACGTGGGATGCCTGGATGCCTCGCTTGGCCCTGAGTCGCTCGATGCAATAGGCAGGCTTTTGGATCTTCAAACCTACAGCGAAGTGCCCGTCTCCGAAATCGATGTGCTCTTGGCGCTCTTTGAGCGCATTGTGATGCAAAAAGCCGGCCTCATCGGTTCAAAGGACGAAGAGTATCTGCAACTTGTGGCCTTGGGCACAATAGCCGATCTCATGCCGCTCAAGGATGAAAATCGGATCATCGTAAAAAGAGGTGTCGATTCCATCAATAAAGCGCCCAGACTGGGCCTGCGCGACCTCAAGAATTCGCTCAAGTTGGACAAAACCCTGACCGCTACCGATATTGCCTGGCAGATTACTCCACTTATAAACGCAGCGGGCAGAATCGGTAAGCCAACGATTGCTCTGGACTTGCTCATTTCTGACGATGTCGCCGAGCGCGGTACTGCTGTATTAGGGCTCATCCAAGCCAACTCCGAGCGTCGCAGGATGGGAACAGACGTTTGGGAGGCGATTTATCCGCTCGCCTCGGAAAGTTATGAGGCCAATAGCCATCGCTTTGTACTTGTTGGTTCGGATCAGGTCAAATCAGGAATCACGGGGCTCTTGGCCTCCAGAGTAGTCAATGTGTTCAAGGTGCCTACCATTGTGGCGGCTTTTAGGGAAGATGGGACAGTAGTTGGTTCCGTGAGGGCGGCAAACAACCTTCACATAACCGAGATGCTGACAGAATGTGCCGATCTTTTTATCGATTACGGTGGGCACGACGCTGCAGCGGGTTTTTCCATGCTTGCGGAGAACTGGGATGCGTTTGTG
>JAFIHQ010000039.1 GCA_017849315.1 Treponema sp. | reverse complement strand
GCTTATTTCGATGTGGAAATAAAGAGCCGCAGCACGGAATCCAAAGGTCTTGAGCCGCTCCTCGCCGCGACAATCAGAAAGTACCATATGGAAAAACGGTGCATAGTCTCTTCGTTCAATCCGTTCGCGCTCAAGTGGATGAAACGTATCATGCCAGCACTGCCATCTGCACTTATTTACACCAGTAGCAAGGACTTGTACTGGTTCTTGCGGCATGGCGAGGGGCGGTTTCTTGCACCTGTGGATATACTCAAGCCAGATACTCGGCTTGTCAGAAGTAAGCCTGGGGCCGCCTATTCTTTCAACATCGCGAGGGCCTCCGGAAGCGCCGGAACTGCGGCAAACGCAAGGTCAGTGGCGCGCACAAAAGCGCGGCCATTCTTGCCATGGACCGTGGACAGCGTCGAGGAAGCCAAGCGCGTTCTTGCAAGCGGGGCGATGGGCCTTATCTCTAACCGGCCCAAGGACTTGCTGGGCTTATGTCGTTAGTCCTTGGGGTTCACAAAAACTTCAACCAACCAAGTTCATAGAATGGTTGTTTCGTGAATCGAGCGTGCTAGGGGCAGCCTTCTGCCAATTCCAAAGGCTCGTTTGGACACCTTAATGGCAGGTGCGGCTTGTCTGCGCTTGTACTCGGCCCTTGCCGTCATCTCGAGTACTCGCGCGACGATAGCCCGGTCGAAGCCACGCTCGACGATTTCTTCCAGACAGCGGTTCTCTTCGATGTATTCGCGTAAGATTGCGTCCAGGAGCTCGTACTCTGGCAAAGTGTCCTGGTCAGTCTGATTAAACCGCAATTCTGCACTGGGAGCCTTGGTCAGTACCGATTCCGGTATGGGCGCGAGTCGTCCTTGTGCTTCTGCAACCATGTTTATGTGCCGCGCCAGAGCATAGACTTCTGTCTTAAACAGATCGCCGATAGGTGCAAGGGCGCCGCACATGTCGCCGTAGAGCGTGCAGTAACCTGCGGCCAGTTCGCTTTTGTTGCCTGTCGTTAAGAGAAGTGAGTTGAATTTGTTGGACCACGCCATAAGGATGGTTCCGCGAATCCGTGCTTGCAGGTTTTCTTCCGTAGAATCGTAGGGCTTACCGGCAAAGGGCTTTTCCAGAAGACTCAAGAAGCTCGTAAAGGGCGCTTCAATGGGCAGTCTTTCAAGCATAATCTTGTTTCTTCGGCAGATGTCGACGGCATCGTCGAGCGAAGCGTCGCTGGAAAATCGGCTTGGCATGGCGATACAGGTTATGTTCTCTGGGCCGAGCGCTTCGGCCGCAAGCACCGCCACTACCGCAGAATCAATTCCTCCGGAGAGTCCAAGACAAGCCTTGGTGAATCCGGATTTCTTCATATAGTCACGAATTCCAACGATAAGCGCTTGGTGAACTTCCTCTTCTTTGCTCTCTTTGCTTATCCTCGAGGTATTATCGCGGTTATCGGCCACTTGCAAGCCGGTCAATCCGATATTGGTCAGTGCGACGACTTGCGAACCGCCCGTTTGTGTGTCGAAGCAAAGAGCTGCTTCTTCCCATCCGCAGACGGCCACGGGATTGCCGCTTTTGTCTACCACGAATGAGCGCCCGTCAAAAACGAGTGAGTCGTTGGCGCCTACAGTGTTGCAGTAGATGACCGGGATCTGACCCTGACGTGCGGTATTCCGAGCCAGGGCAAGGCGTGTCTGCAGCTTCCCTGCCACAAAGGGCGAAGCCGAAGGCACGACAATCACGTCTACGCCTGCATCCAACAGGTCTTTGACTGGGTCCAGAGGGTACTTGAACGATGGCGACGGGGGGGCTTCCCACCAAAAGTCTTCGCAGATGGCAAAACCGACGCGACCCTGGGTGGGAGTAAAGACTTTTCGGGTTGTGGCGGGCTCAAAATATCGAGCCTCATCAAAGACGTCGTAGGTCGGAAGCAAGGTCTTATGTTGGGTAAAAACTATTTTCCCGCCAGAAATAACGGACATAGCGTTGACGAGCGCGCGGCCCGAACCCGAGCGGTTCCTGTCCACGTAACCTACAGCAACAGGCAAGTCTGGCGGCAATTCCTTTTGCAGATATCGCAGTGCCGCTAAATTCCCAGCCACAAAAGCATTCTGATCCAAAAGGTCCATCGGTGGATACCCCGAGAGACAAAGCTCCGGAAACACAAGCAGGTCGGGGAAGCTTTTTGCAGGATCGGCCTTAGGATTAGAATTAGAATTAGAACCGAGTCCTATCGAGTTATCCGAACCATCAACTGTGTTCTGTATGCCAGCGCAAGTTCTCCTTGCCAGATCGACAAGATGCCTTGCATTTCCCATAAAATCGCCAATCACCGAGTTCATCTGAACAAGTGTTATAACCACGGATTTACCACCTTTTGAGGATCAATATGGTACTTCAAGCAGATAGGCCTCAGTTCATTTTATTTGTTTCCGGCGCTTGCGTGCCGTGCTGCTCTGAACCTTTCGTGCGGCGGCCGCTTCCGTGGCTCCTGGATTCGCCCTTGCTTTCCCTTGGGCAGAAGCCACTTGGGCAGGATGGGTCTTACTGCGCCTATAGAACACATACATAAGGATGCAGCCGGCCACTATCATCAGAAAACAGAGAATTTGCCCCATGGAAAAGTTGAAAGGCGTCGTAAAGAGATAGGTTGGTGCGTTGGGATCACCCCATTTGATTATGTAACCTAAACTTGCATCGGGCTCGCGGAAATATTCGATAAAAAAGCGCACAACCCCGTATCCGATGATGTACGCTGCCAAATTGCAACCGGGGAATGTCTTGCGTTTGCGCAAAACAAACCACAGAAAGAGCCACAGTACCAATCCTTCGAACAAAGCTTCGTACAGTTGTGAGGGGTGCCTGGGCAAGTTGACCAACTGAGTTGCCGAGGTAATGGGAATGCCAACCTTGGCGGCGACATCCCGAACCCATGGCTGATCGGCCGAAAAAGCCGGGGCTCCGGGGAAAACCATCCCCCATGGCGCTGTCGTGACCTTGCCCCAAAGTTCGCCGTTTATAAAGTTCCCCAGTCGTCCAAAGGTATACCCAAGCGGCGCAGCTACAGCGATGAGGTCCGCCCATTCGAGCCACGATTCCTTTTTTACCCTGCACCAAATCAGTGTTGCAACGATAAGACCTAGAAGTCCTCCATGAAACGACATACCCTGGTAGCCCACAAAGGCCCCGGACTCGTCAAAAGGCCAGAGAATCATCCATGGATGAGTCCAGTAGTAGTTTGTAGGTTCATAGATCAGAGTACCACCCAAACGGCCGCCGATTAGAATACCAATGATACTCCAAAGGAAAAAATTGGCAGCCGTTTCTTCTGTCCACGGTTTTTTTTCGCGCTTCGATTCATACCGAAACAGCACCCAGGTGATCAAAAAGGCTACGACATACATGAGGCCGTACCAGCGAAAAGGCAGACCCGGTATTATTTCCGGCTTGAGCCAGGATGGCGAATTAAGCATTGCTAGCATGGTCGCTCCTTTCGGAAAGCTTGTCTGGCGATGAATTTTCTGATGGTTTTTCCCTCGATACGAGCACTGTTATAAAATCGACAAGGTCCGCAGCACACAGTAGGACAATACACGCCGAAACACGTATAAGACTGCTAAAATTCTGTGTAGTCAAAAGATACTTTTGTGGATTCTGTGCTATCGGCGCCACGCAAGACAGAATCAGAACAATCGAAACACCTGAGAACAACAAAACAAGGGGCCTAAAGACTCTATACGTGCCTTCATCAAAATAGAGAAAGAACAGACAGACGGAGGGCAAGAGTTGAGCAAGAATGAGGTACCTTAGAAAGAATGCGCCGACCGAACCGGGATCGGCAATACTGAGGCCAGCAACGATTATTCCGGCCAAGAATGGCTTTGCAAGCGACAAAATGCTGGCAGCCAGGTACCTTGCTTTTCTTTTCATGATGCATCAGTCTAGTGAGCCGTGCCCGCAGCGGTCAAGGGTCGATAGGCAGTATGCCTTGACAGGCAATTCCCTCTGGCGTTTCGTTTCGTTATAATTCGACATAATAGTGATTCAAAGGTAGCACCCAAATGAAAATCTTTAAGCGCGAGGTCAAATCTCCTTTTTTGGCGTGGGGCATCGTCGCTCTTGTCGTCCTATTCGTGAGCCTTTTTAGCCTTTCGGCGCCTGTTGCCATGGCACAGGCAAAGAAAACGAGCGACAACGATACGCAACGTTATTCTCAACTGTTGCAATCGATTTACCAGTTTATTATTCAGAATTATGTTGACGAAGTGGATCCTTATAAGCTGTATGAGGGTGCGATGAAGGGCATGTTTGACGCCCTTGGCGATCCTCATTCGATTTTCCTGGACGAGGCAATGATGTCCGACATGTTGCGTGAGACAGACGGTTCTTACGCTGGAGTCGGGCTTTACATTTCGAAACAGGTTGGAACCCCTAAAGAAGGCGAAGAAAAATACATTGAGGTTGTCTCCCCGATAGAAGACACCCCTGCATGGAAGGCTGGCATTCTGCCAGGCGATCTCATTCTGAGCGTGGATGGCGAATCGACGGCGACCATGACTGTGGATCAGGCTTCGGCCAAGATTCAGGGGAAAGCAGGTACCAAGGTCAAGCTGCGCTTCAGGCGTGGCAACAATTATGAGTTCGATGTCGAGTTTACCCGTGCCACCATTCAGATTCCCGCCATAAAGACTGGGATTATAGAGCAGGCTGGGGCCAAGATTGGCTATGTCCGCATCATCGAGTGGATACCACAGACCCCCGACAAGGTGCGTGCCGCCCTTGAGCAGATGAAAACTGCCGGCATTACGCAGCTCATTGTGGATGTGCGGTCCAATCCGGGAGGGCTTCTGGATTCTGTGGTGGAAGTATGCGATCTTTTCCTCGATTCGGGCGTGATTGTTTCGACCAAGGGGCGTGTGGAGACTGAGAACTACGAGTACAAGGCCAAACCGAGTGTAGTTATCTCCAAAGATATCCCGATGGTGGTGCTTGTTAACCAGGGTTCCGCCTCGGCTTCGGAAATATTCGCTGGAGCAATGAAGGATACGCACCGTGCTTTACTTATTGGTGAGCGGACTTATGGCAAAGGCTCAGTGCAGCAAGTGTTTCCGCTCGACAAAACGGGCTTCAAACTCACAATGGCGCGGTATTACACGCCCTCTGGCGTCAATATCGACAAGACCGGCATAGAGCCGGACATCGTTTCGCCCGACATCGAGCTTTCGGACAAACAGCTCGACACGCTGGAAAAACTGTACGACAGCGGGCTGGTTGAAGCTTTCGTCAAGGATCATCCGGATGCCACACGCGAGGAGCGCAAGGCTTATGCGCAGACCCTGATTCAGAAAGGCTACGACTTGCCGGAACTTTACCTTGAAAAGCTGATTCGCGACGAGATCGATCGTACCAAACCCGAGCGAGTCTACGACCTCGAATACGACATGCAGTTGAACGAAGCCATTTCGGTCATAACGAGTCCGGACTTTAAGACTCGGCTGGAGAACAGTAAGACGCTCGAACAGACCATGGCTGCTCATTAAAGGGTGGGCTGGGTTGAGAAGGGGTTCAAGGGCAATGAGGACAAACGGGAACGCATCAGCATGAGGCAACTAGTTCTTCCAGGCGACAGAAGCGCCGACCGTTCGTGGACGATTGAGGGGCCAGACTCCAAATACCTTGCAAAGGTGTTGCGTCTAAAACCGGGCGATGTGTTCGACGCCATAGACGAGAAAGGTCAGCGATATCGTTGTACCATAAGAGAAAGTGCGACGAAGGCAACGCGTGTCGATCTTGAGATGATTCCTGTGCTGCGGCCTTTGGCCAGTCCCGCAACTCCCACGGCAACATCCCATGCTGAAGTTGTGCAGGGGAACGAGCTGGCGCCAAGGGAAGCTGCGTCGCTTTGCATTGCGCTCGTTCAGGCTTTGCCAAAGGGCCCTCGAATGGATCTGATTGTGCGCCAGGCGACGGAAACGGGGATTTGCGACATTTTCCCGCTGAATTCACGATATTCGGTGCTGCGCGAGCAAAGCCAACAAGATCGGGCAGCAAAGCAGGCAAGGCGGGAACGAATCGTAAAGGCGGCATTGCAGCAATCTGGTTCTCAGACTTTTACCCGTGTCCATGCAACCTGCGATCTGGATTCCCTTTTTGATGCCCTCGATGCTGCAGGCTACAAGCCCAGCAATTCGACGTATCTACTTTGTCACGAAGGTTTGGTAAAAAGCCTTTCCGTGCATGAGGCGTGCGCATCCGGCGGTTTCAGGGTCGTGATTTTTGTCGGTCCTGAGGGTGGGTTCTCCGCAGAAGAAATCGCCTTTTTTGTTTCTAAAGGGTGTATCCCTATCCATTTTCAGGGACCGATTCTGAGAACGGAAACTGCGGCGCTCTATGCAACTGCAGCTGTCAAAACAATACTTACGGAACGCACATCATGGCAACTGTCCAAATAAGAACAAAAACGATACGGAATGGTACTTCGAGTAAGGTACGCCTCGATTTCCCCACAGAACGGCAGCTTGGTTTACTAGTTCCTGCATGGACTGACGGCAAGAATCACCAAATCTGCTTTGTCGACGAAAAATGCCTGGCCAGGGCGGCTCGGGCAGGCGAGTACGCTTCGATGATAGCGAGTGCCGACTTGGTTCTGCCAAAAACGCCGTCTCTGGCAAAAAAAGCGACGGAAATGGGCAGCTGTGATGTCTTTGAATTGCGCGAAGTTTCTATTCCGCCTACTCAAGAAGCCTACTTGTCGCTCTTCCTGGAGGATGAAGAAGAATCCTCGGCGGGTAGCGAGGTTGGCTGTTACAACCCGCTTCACACGCTCAATATTCTCATGTCCATTCTTGAACAACGCAATGGCAGCGTGTTCTTGCTTGGTGGAGCAGTAGCTAAACTTCAAAGAACTGAACTGAATCTGCGATCCACCTTTCCCAGATTGAGGCTGGTTGGCCGATCAATTGGCAACTATCTGCCACAGCAAGAGGCCCCCCTGATGACCGCCCTGCAGAAAACTGCTCCCGATCTCATTATCGTTGGTTCTCTGGTGGAGGGGGGCGAATTGTGGATTCCCCGTCACATGAACTTTACACGATCAGGGATCTTCGTTTTTGACGATTCAATACTTGAAGTGTTGGCTGGTTCAAATTGATCAAAACGTTGATCAAAACGTGTAGACATTTGTCTACGACGAATGTCTACACGCAATTGTAAATGTCGCTCTTTCTTGTGGTCGAATTTCATTTGCATAATGGCCTTGATGAAAACAGTACTTTACTGGGACAGTGATCACTTCAGGATTCGTAAAGTGGTCCAGTCTTTTGCCGGGACTGCAGTAGTGCGTTGTGTTCCTAGTCTTCTCGAACTGAGGGCCGCTGCTCAGACGAATCGGCCAACCGCCGTTGTTCTGGGGTCTTCTGCACAGACCCAAGCTAATCTCGTCAGTCAGATCGATCTTTGCAAAAATCCGGCTCCGCCACCGGTATTTATGCTTACCGATAGTACTAACAGGCCTAGTTTCGGTCTAACGAAAGTCCATTACGTTGTAGTGCCGCAGGAACTCGACCGCCTCGTGAATGAGATCCGTGTTTTGCCCGATTCGTTGGCTCCGACGAGTGCCAGTCGAGCGGACACTGAACTATCTTCGGTCCTTTTGGGCAACAGCCCTACTATTCGCGAGGTCAGCATGAAGGTGCGCAGATATGCAGATTCGCCCAATCCTGTACTCATTCTTGGAGAAACAGGGACCGGAAAAGAGCTGGTTGCCAACGCGCTTCACGGGCTCTCTTTAAGAAAGAACAAAGAGCTTGTCGCACTTAATTGTGCCGCAATGCCCGAGACACTGATAGAAAGCGAACTGTTCGGTGCAGAAAAAGGCGCTTATACGGATGCTGTAACGCGTAAGGGAGCCATTGGTAGAGCCTCAGGCGGCACGCTCTTTCTTGATGAGATTGGGAGCATGGC
>JAFIHQ010000038.1 GCA_017849315.1 Treponema sp. | reverse complement strand
TCCTGCTTCAATGGCGCTCAAGCATGCAGAAGTACCTGTTCCTGCGGTATCATGCGTGTGAAAGGCAATCTTTATATTGTCTCCGAGCAGTTTGCGCGCACCACGAATTGTTTCGAAGACCTTTTGGGGGTGACTCGTGCCCGAAGCGTCCTTAAGACAGAGCGAATCAAAAGGCACTCCTGACTCCATAAGTTGGCGCAAAAGCGCAACGTAGGATGCAGCCGTATGCGCCTTGGCTTCCACTCCCGGTGGCAGCTCCATCATGCTTATGGCAAGCTCGTGTTTTAGTCCTGCTTGAACAATACTCTGGCCGGAAAACTTGAGGTTTTCTATGTCGTTAAGCGCATCAAAATTGCGGACAGTCGTAACGCCATGCTTCTTGAGCAACTTGGCGTGGAGCCTGACAATCTCGCTCGATTGTGACTCAAGTCCCACCACATTGATGCCGCGCGAGAGGGTCTGCAGGTTGGCGTCTGGGCCAGCCTCGGCTCTAAATTTGTCCATGACCGTAAAAGCATCTTCCGCCGCATAAAAATAGGCCGATTGAAAGAGGGCGCCCCCTCCAGACTCAAGGTGATTCATCCCGGCCGCAACAGCGTGCCACACAACCGGCAGATAATCGGCAGAAAACACACGAGCCCCATACGCAGATTGCAGACCATCGCGAAACACCGTCACCATGACATGTATATGCTTTTTCATACACTATCCTTCGCTGGTGGAATTCGATTCTTTGCCGGCTGAATTGGTGTCTTCGGCACAAAGACCATAAAGACCAAGCGCTCTGCGGGCAACAGCAACGGCGGCTGCAATCTCGGCTTCGGAGAAGTCGGCCTGCTCAGCTGCAATTTGCTCAGCGGCAGATGAAGCTGACGCCGCTACATCCTCAGGCTGCGGTTTGGTGGCAGCAGCAATACCAGCAGCCAGGGCCCTTGCTTGCGCACTTCGCCTGGACAGCTTTTTGAGGTTCAAATTGATCTCGTTCAGAGTCAACGCGATGTGTGTCAAAATGCCAATGGCCACGACTCCACACACGCAAAGCGCGATCAATGCATAAAGCATCATTCACCTCGCAACACAGTGCCCGCAATACCACTCACCCGCAAAACCACTCAATCTTTGCAATCCGACTGACAGCCTGCACTTTTCCTATTTTCCCAAAATGCTAACATAAATTGCGGCAATGATGGCAGTCGTTATAACACCACAAATATTCGGTCCCAGTGCATATTGCAAGATCATAGCTTGTGGATTTGCCGCAGCCGCCTCCTTCTGCGCGACCTTAGCGGTCGAAGGCACGCAACTCACTCCTGCAATGCCACACAGAGGATTGTACTTGCCCCGGCTAAAGGCCCATACGACGTAGCCCCCGAGAATTCCTCCAATTCCAGAAAGCAAAAGCGCAAGCATACCCAACAACAGCAAAGGCAAGACCTTGGGATTGAGAATCGTCGAGGCCTCGCACAACACGCCTAGCAGAAGCCCCAGGAAAAGCGTCGACGTATAAAGAATGTTGTCCGCAACCGCCTGGAAAGGCTTTAGTCCGGATTCCCGAATTGCAATGCCCAGGAAAAGCGACAGGAACAGGGGCGCCGCCACCGGAAACAGGAACGACAAAAACACACAAATGATGACGGCAAAAGCGAGCTTCTGCCCGGAGGTGATCACCCGTTGATTCGGTGGATTGTCCATCGGAGTACCGCGGATTTTTTTGGGCACCATTGCCCTTATGAGATATGGATAGCCTCCATACGTCAATCCCAAATACAGATATGCCACAATGGTGATTGGAACGAAAAGGCTGGGCGCGAGTTTTAGTGAGGTAAAGAGTACCATAGGACCATCGGCGCCGCCGACCATGGCTATGGCTGCCGCCTCTCTTGTCGTAAAACCAAAGAGCTTGGCTATCGGCAGAGTAATAATCGTCCCAAATTCCGCGCAAAGCGCAAGGAACATGTTGATAATAGGATGATTCATCACAAAACCGACATCCAGGAGGGAACCTATCCCCAAGAACACAAGGCACGCGATGAGTCCGTTAGAAAACGTAAAGTTGTAGATAGGCTGCAGGAAATCCACTTGCAGAATGTAGAAAAGGTCGGAGACTGCGTTGGAATTCGCGGCCTGCGCTGCAGCATTTCCTGCGGCCTGAGCCGCACTTGTGAGGGCAGCACCGGCAGTTGGCTCCAAAAAGAGCGTCCCCATTCCTCCATGAAGGTTCAAGGGGTCAAAAAACATTACAGCCGCATTGACGGTCGCCATTCCCAAACCCATGGGGATCATAAGAAGCGGCTCAAGCGTACCCTTCTTGCCCAGGTAGACAAGCGCCATACCCAAAAACATGAGGAAGACTCTTGTGAGGCCAAGCACAGGTTCTGTGGCAAAAAGTGTTTGAATTCCCTGAAAGATGCCAAGTAGAGAATCAATTGACATAGGTCTTAGCCCAGATCTATGAGTGAATCTCCAGTATTCACGGAAGCACCCTCTGGTACGTGTAGTGTAAGCACAGTGCCATCCTGCGGCGACACGATTTCGTTTTCCATTTTCATTGCTTCCAGAATGAGAACGACATCGCCTTTCTTCACAGTCTGACCAGCAGCAACTTTGAAAGACATAACCACGCCGGGCATTGGCGCCTTAATCGTAAAGGTGGTCTTCTTTGTGGAAGATGCAGTAGGCGCAGCAGCCTGAACTCCCTGACTAGCGCCCACATTAGTGTCAGCGGTGCGCGCCGGCTGTGAGGATGGAGCCGGAGCACGAGCGGGACCTGGCCCTTGAGAAGATACTTGACTCCGCGCAGCAGAGGGTTCGCCTTGAGTTTCTTCCACCGTGACATCGTAGGTCTGTCCATCTACTGTTATTCTGTAGCGCTTCATAGACTTATCTCCTTAAAGCTCTTTTACAACTCTAGACTTTCTTGCCACCCGAAGATCTCTTGCCACTATATGGCAGGACACGTTGGGCAAGGCGTTCCGCTCTACCCCACACGGGCGTGTTAAAGCCGATATTTTCACGCGCAAAGTCGGTTTGCACGGGGATTATAGAGGTAATCTTGTAAGGGAGGCCAGACTCGCCCTCAAATGCGGCAATTGCAGCAGAAAGGATGGCAACAAGACGCCCATCAGTATGTTCGCTTTGGGAGTTTGAGTTTGCGCTCACCGCGGCCGCGCTCACTGCATCTGCCACAGGCGGAGCCTGACCACTCTGGTCTTCGGTCCTCTGATTTTGTTGGTCTTGTTGATTTTGCTGATTTTGCGCTTCGGCTCTTCCGCGCTTACTTGAGTTTTTGCCGAACAATTTGCTCATAGGTCCTACCTCTTCCCTTTACCTGGCATAAGCCCTTATACAGGGAAATTGCCATGTTTTCGGGCTGGCCCCTGTTGGCGCTTACCCAACAACATGGAAAGGGCACTGCACAGTCTCCCTCGTGTAAGCGCGGGATCGATTACGTCGTCGACATAGCCGCGCATTGCAGCCTTGTACGGATTTGCAAAATTGTTCTTGTATTCCTCGATTTTTTGGCTGCGCACCGCTGCAGGATCCGCTGCGCTTTCAATCTCTTTCTTGAAAATGATGTTAGCCGCGCCTTCCGGACCCATAACGGCAATCTCGGCCCCCGGCCACGCAAAAACCTGGTCTGCGCCAAGGTGTTTGGAGCACATGGCGATATAGGCACCGCCGTATGCTTTGCGCAAAATCACGGTCATTTTGGGAACCGTCGCTTCAGAATAGGCATACAGCAGCTTTGCGCCGTGCCGAATAACGCCACCATGCTCCTGTTCGACACCTGGCAAGTAGCCTGAAGTGTCGGTAAAGGTGACAAGGGGAATATTGAATGCGTCGCAGAATCTTATGAAGCGCGAGGCTTTGTCCGAAGCATTGATGTCGAGGACGCCAGCCATGACGGAGGGTTGGTTTGCTATAATCCCGACTGTGCGACCTGCCAGCCTTGCAAACCCAATGACGATATTTCTGGCATAATCGGGCTGAACTTCCAGAAAATCGCCGGAATCCACGACGCGGTCTATAACGATCCTGACATCATAGGGTTTGTTGGGCGCATCCGGAATTATGTTGCCAAGGTCGGTGTCGATGCGCGCCGGGTCGTCGCCAGTTTCGACAACCGGAGGATCTTCCAGGTTATTTTGGGGCAAGAACGACAGGAGCCTTCGTATACTTTGAAGCGTGCTATCTTCGTCCTTGCACTTAAAGTGCGCCACACCGGATACTTCGGCATGGACAGCCGCACCGCCCAGTTCTTCCGCAGACACGTCTTCGCCCGTAACCGTCTTGATAACCTGAGGACCCGTGATAAACATGTTGGCGGTACCTTCGGTCATGAAGACAAAGTCAGTGAGGGCTGGAGAATAGACAGCCCCGCCGGCGCAAGGCCCCATAATCACAGAAATCTGAGGTATGACGCCTGAAGCCTGTGTATTTCTGTAGAAGATGTTGCCATAGCCCGATAGTGCGTCCACGCCTTCCTGGATGCGCGCGCCGCCCGAATCGTTGATGCCAATGCACGGGCATCCTACTTTTGTGGCCATATCCATCGCCTTACAAATCTTGGCTGCATGCATCTCGCCCAAGGACCCGCCGATAACGGTAAAATCCTGTGCGAACACATAAACAAGGCGGCCGTTAATGGTGCCATAACCGATTACTACGCCCTCACCGGGCGCCTCGACGCCCTGCATACCAAGATCGGTACAGCGGTGCTCCACAAAGGCGTCCAATTCTACAAAGGTGCCAGGATCCAACAGAGCTTCTATACGCTCGCGTGCTGTCTTTTTGCCTTTTTCGTGCTGCGCAGCGATTCGCTTTTGGCCGCCACCCGCAAGAACCTTAGCTCGCCGAGCTTCCAAGTCTTTTAGTTTCTCGTCCATGGATGCTACCCGTCCTTCTTAGGTCGACCTTCTTCTTAGGTCCAACTCCAATTCTGACTCAAACTCAGGGCTTTCATTACTCAGAAATCCTGCACGTGCCTTTCAAATACTCAGACAAGTGCGCTGAAAACACCCCAAAAAGCCCAAAAAACAGACATTCAAACACCTAAGTAGTATAAACCTATACCAGGAAATTGGCTATACCCATGCACAGCTATTTATATATTAACTTATTATAATATCGTAAATAAACTATACACAGAACAGAGAATATATGAACAGTACTATAGCTGATTCTTTAAATGAGATTTCGAATATCGTAAAAACCTAATTATTGCTTTTTCGAACCCAATTATCGCTCTCTTGCCCCGCCGGTCTGGGTCTGGGGCTTTCGCTCGCAAAGCTCTATAAGGACGCCGCCCGTGGCCTTGGGGTGCAGGAATGCGATGCGGGCGCCGCCGGCCCCGTAGCGCGGCGTTTCGTCGATGAGGCGGACGCCCTTGGCCTTGAGCTCCGCGAGCGCCGCGTCGATGTCGTCCACGCGAAACGCCAGGTGCTGAACGCCCTGGCCACGGGCGGCGAGGAATTTGCCGATTGGTCCTTCCGGGTCGGTGGATTCAAGCAACTCTATTTCCGAGTCGCCAATCGGCAGGAACGCGGTTCTTACCTTTTGCTCCACGACCTCTTCTGTACCATTAAGCGGGATACCCATTAGCCCTTCCCAAACAGGAAGCGACGCATCAATCTTTTCAACTGCAATACCCACATGGTCAAGTTTTAACACCTTCATCGTTTCCCCCTGCACCTTCCTGCAATAGAATCTCATGCAATAACAACATAGAGGCTGAATAATAGTCAGTCTTGTGGGCTACGACGCGCTTTGCCATCTCGTTCAGCGCGGTGGCACCTGGCCCGTTTTCTATTCGTTCCAAAATGTGCTCAGCCACAAGATCCTTAATTTGGACGCGGGCCCTTGCTATTCGCCGATCAGTCACACTGCCACTCTCGGAAGCCTTTGCAAAGAAATCCGCTATCGCGTCCGCGAGCTCTGCGACTCCGTAGCCTGTTTCGGCGACCGTCTTGACTACCGGCGGAATCTTATCGTCAAAGGCATGCACATCAGCATGATGTTCCATCTCGCCTGCAGCAGCAACAAGACGACCTGCTAAAGTGTCCGGGACGGCTTCGAGCTTCTCCCCTTTGCTAAGCTCGTACTGAGTCTCCAGCATCCCACGAATTTCGCGAACGACACGGTCAGCACCGTCTCTATCGGCCTTGTTGACGACAAAGATGTCCCCAATTTCCATTATGCCGGCCTTGAGTATCTGAATCTCGTCGCCAAGGCCTGGAACCGAAACCAGGACGACACAATCTGCAATCTTCACTATATCGATTTCGGACTGTCCAACGCCGACCGTTTCTACAAAAATGATGTCATACCCGGCTGCTTCAAGCACCTGGACTGCGGCACCAGTGGCACGAGAAACCCCACCCAAAGCGCCGCGCGATGCAAGGCTGCGAATGTAAACACCGGGATCGGTTGCATGCCGCTGCATCCTGAGGCGGTCGCCCAGGATCGCCCCTCCAGAAAACGGACTCGACGGATCCACCGCCAAAACCCCTACCCGCCTGCCGCCTTCCCTAAACCTCGCCACCAGCTTGTCCACGAGCGTGCTCTTGCCGGCGCCAGGCGGCCCTGTGATCCCGATCACCTGGGCGGCCGCCCCGTTACCCACAAACCGGTTCAAGGCCGCATAGGCGGCCCTTTCCTCGTTCTCCAAACCTGTGATGAGTCTGGCTATTGCCCGAACATTGCCTGCCTTGCACTGCTCCGCGAGCGTCGCATACTTGGCATACGCGGCATCTGAAGCAGAAAAAGACACAGAAGTCGCAGAAACATCACCAGCAATCATGGAAAAACTTTCCTCGCCCTACTTGTTTTCCAGATTCAGTTTTACATGCTCTTTAATAAAATCCACCGTGACCGATGTCGGCGTTCCAGGCCCAAAAATCTCCGCAATGCCTTTCGATTTAAGGAAGGGGATATCCTCTTCCGGAATCACGCCGCCGCCGAATACCAGAATATCATCGGCGCCATTCTCTTTAAGCAGCTCCATCACACGAGGGAAAAGATAGTTGTGGGCACCCGACAAAATCGAAAGCGCTATAACATCCGCATCTTCTTGCAGCGCCGTATTTACAATCTGCTCCGGGGTCTGCCTCAACCCGGTATAGATTACTTCCATACCGGCGTCCCTGAGTGCCCTTGCGATAACCTTGGCTCCGCGATCATGCCCATCGAGTCCTGGCTTAGCGACCACAACCCGGATTTTTCTGTCCATTCCATCCCCCTTTTAGAAGGTCACGCTCGGGCTGTACTCGCCAAAAACGGTGCGCAAGACGTCACAAATCTCCCCAAGCGTAGCGTAACTTTTTACTGAATCAAGAATTAGAGGCATCAAATTATCGGTCCCTTCCGCCGCTTTTTTTAGCCTTTCAAGGCAGGCCTGCACGGCAGCATTGTCTCTGCGAGCCTTAAGCTTTCCCAGTTTTGCCACTTGCCGCTCCTGGACCGAGGGGTCTACACGCAATAGGCCCTTTGGCGGTTCCTCTTTTGCCTGGAATTTGTTAAGCCCCACGACAATCCGCTGTCCTTTTTCCATATCCATCTGCCATGCATAGGCTGAGTCTTGAATTTCCTGCTGTATGTAGCCCTGTTCTATCGCCCTGACCGCCCCGCCCATCGCATCTATTTTATCTAAATATGCCAGAACGTCTTTTTCTATCGACGATGTCAGACTTTCTACGTAGTACGAGCCCGCCAATGGGTCGACTGTCTCTGCAACGCCGGACTCGTAAGCCAGAATCTGCTGCGTACGCAGTGCAAGCCGTACCGAATCCTCGGAGGGCAATGCCAGCGCCTCGTCCATGGAGTTCGTGTGCAAAGACTGTGTGCCACCAAGCACCGCGGCCAACGCCTGAATTGCCACGCGAACCACATTGTTGCTGGGCTGCTGCGCGGTCAGCGTCGAACCTCCAGTCTGCGTGTGGAACCGCAACGTCTGGCTCTTGGGGTTCTTGGCGTGGAAGCGATCCTTCATAATGTGCGCCCACACACGGCGTGCTGCCCTGAACTTGGCCACTTCTTCGAACAAATCGTTATGCGCATTGAAAAAGAAAGAAAGCCTCGGAGCAAAATCGTCTACGTCCAGCCCCGCTGCGATAGCTGCCTCCACATAGGCAATACCATCCGCAAGCGTAAAGGCCACTTCCTGAACCGCGGTAGCCCCAGCCTCACGAATGTGGTAGCCGGAAATAGAAATTGTATTCCAGTTGGGAACCTCCCGCGCACAATAAGCAAAGATGTCGGTTATGAGCCTCATAGACGGTTTTGGTGGGAAAATATACGTGCCGCGCGCAACGTACTCTTTTAGGATATCATTTTGAATCGTTCCATCTAGCGCACTGGCCGGAATGCCCTCCTTCTCCGCAACCGCTATGTACATGGCAAGGAGCACGGCAGCCGGTGCATTGATCGTCATGCTGGTGGACACTTTGTCCAGCGGAATCGCATCAAAAAGTGTCTCCATGTCCTCCAGCGAGTCTATGGCGACCCCAACTTTGCCTACTTCACCTGCGGCCAAGGGGTGATCGGAATCGTACCCTATTTGCGTGGGCAAGTCGAAGGCGACGGACAGACCCGTTTGGCCTTGCGCGAGCAAGTACTTATACCTGGCATTGGACTCCTCAGCTGTACCAAAGCCAGCATATTGCCGCATGGTCCAGAGTTTGCCACGGTACATTGTGGCCTGAACTCCGCGTGTAAAAGGGAATTCGCCGGGCAGGCCCAAATCGTCAAGATAATCTATATCCTCTGTATCCAAAGGGGTGTAGACTCTTTGTATCGGCGTGTTGGATCCTGTCATAAACTTCGCTTTGCGTTCCGGATGTTTGGCAAGCGCTTTGTCTGTCTTTTCTTCCCATGCTTTAAAGGCCTTTTCCAGCTCTTCCTTGTCGCTCATGCCATTACTCCTTATAATATCAGCACTTAAGAATTCTTGGCGAGTTCAAGCCCTGCCTTGAGTGCATTCATATTGAGCTCACCAGTCCCTTTAGGAACGCGGGAAAGCACTGACTGTTTGAGAGCTTTCTCGGACACAATACCAGAAACCCCTGCCAAGGCTCCCAAGGCGACAATATTGGCTACAACTTTTTTCCCTATCACTTCTTCCGCTGTCTGCAGGATTGGCAGGGCTATCGTTTTGGCATTGATGTTCGGGTCCAGCTTTACGCTCGTATCGGTTATAATGACGCCTTTTTTCATAAGAGGGCCATAGGTCCGATAAGCATCGTCAGTAAGAGCAAGCAAATAGTCTGGATCTGTGGCTTTAGGATAATCTATGTCTTCGTCAGAGATTATCACCTCGGCTTTGCTTGAACCTCCACGGGCTTCTGGCCCATAGCTCTGTGTTTGAATGGCGTTTTTTCCATCCTCGATCGCGGCTTCTGCCAGGACAATGCCCGCGAGCAGCAGGCCTTGTCCTCCTGAACCGCTTAGTCTGAATTCGACTCGCATCCGCGCTCTCCTCCCTTGGATTTGAAACTCCCATTGTACGTCCGCTGGACTTTTGCCGACATCTCCATGTAGGAGGCTGTGTATTCAGGTCTTTCGGTCTTATAAAGTTCTCCAATCAGTATTTTGCCCTCTGTCTTTTCTGGTGGCAGAGAAGATACGGCTTTGACGTTTACGGTGCGGTCCTTAATCCAATTGAGCACTTCCACCGGTCCGCCTATCTTGTTCTTCCTGCCAAAGTAAGTTGGGCACTGAGTGAGGGCCTCCACAACGGAGAAGCCCTTGTTCATTATTGCTTTTTCTATAAGGCTTTCTAAAAGCGTAACGTGATAACTCGTCGCCCGGGCCACATAGGTAGCTCCAGCAGCTTTTGCAAGTTCGCAGAGGTCAAAGTCGTACTCAACGTTCCCATACGGAGCGGTGGTAGCGTACATTCCGTGCGGTGTCGTGGGCGAATACTGTCCAGAGGTCATCCCATAAATCGAGTTGTTCATGATGATGGTGGTAATGTCGATATTGCGGCGTGCCGCGTGGATAAAATGGTTGCCACCTATGGCTGCACAGTCACCATCTCCCGTAAGCACGATGACGTGCAGATTGGGTCTTGCCAGTTTTACGCCAGTGGCAAAGGCTATCGCCCTACCATGTGTGGTATGCAGCGTGTCAAAATCGAGGTAGCCAACCGCCCGTGACGAGCACCCGATGCCAGAGACCAAAACGATGTTGTTCTTGTCCAGGCCGAGCTTATCGATTGCCCTAACAAGCGCACCAACCACGGTACCGTGTCCGCAGCCAGGGCACCAGATATGAGGCAGGCGTTCTTTTCTAAAGTAATCGAGGAATTCTGCCATCAGAAGGCCTCCTTTAGGGCTGCAAAAATCTCATCAGGATGGAAGAGTTCTCCATTGACCTTTCCCAACTTGACCACTTTGCGCTTGCAATCCACAACGCGCTCCACTTCCAGAGCGAGCTGGCCTAAGTTCATTTCCGGCACAATGATTGTATGGGCGCTCTTTGTGAGTTCCCGCAGTTTTGCATCGGGGAAGGGCCACATCGTCTTAAGCCGCACCATTCCGGCCTTAAGTCCCTCTTGTCGCGCCCTTCGTACTGCAGACAGTGCAGCCATGGCAGAAGAGCCAAAAGACACCACCGCCACCTCGCAGTCTTCGGTATTCTCTGCAAAGTAATCCGCGAGTTCGTCCATCCGCTTATCGATCTTGCGGGCCAGCCGCCTTACAAGTCTGTCCGCAACATCGGGGTTGCTCGTGGGCGCCCCAGCCTCGTCATGGGTAAGGCCAGTGCAATGCCAGCGATAACCCGTGCCAAAGGGCGCCATTAGTGGCACGCCCCCGTCGGGGTCCGCTTCGTAAGGTTTATAGCCCTTTGGCGTCTTGGGCATGGCACGTTTTGGCATCTTATAGCTCTTAGGATCTGGCATTACGACTTTTTCCCGCATGTGGCCAATGACTTCGTCCGCAAGGACAATCACCGGCACTCGGAGCTCTTCGGCAATCTTGAACGCCCTAAACGTAAGCTCAAAGCACTCTTTGACGTTCCCGGGGGCAAGAACTACGATGGGATGATCTCCATGCGTGCCCCATCGGGCCTGCATAAGGTCTCCCTGGGCAGGGCTTGTGGGCATGCCGGTAGAAGGTCCGACGCGCTGCATATCAATAATCACGACAGGAATCTCGCACAAACTGGCGTAACCTATCGACTCCTGCATGAGAGAAAAGCCAGGACCCGATGTAGCGGTCATGGCCTTTTTGCCCGCCAATGACGCCCCGATGCAGGCAGCAATGGAGCCGATCTCGTCCTCCATCTGGATAAAGCGGCCACCAATTTTAGGCAGCTCCTCCGAACACATTTCCGCTATCTCTGTCGATGGCGTAATAGGATAGCCCGCATAGAATTCTAAGCCTGCAGCTATGGCACCCAGAGTGCAAGCTTCGTTGCCCTGCAAGAGTTTTACTACTTCAGCCATTATGCGCCTCCGGTGGCAAGCTCAAATCGTATGCCGACACGTCCGATCCGCTGCTCTCGGGTTTCTCCTCGATGGGCTTAACTTCAATGGCAAAATCGGGACAGCGATATTCGCACATGTGACACCCTATGCAAAGTTGTGGCCGTTCGGGAAACACCTTGCCGTTCTTGAGTGCAAGGACTTGTTTTGGACAAAAAGCGACACAAATCCCGCAACCTTTGCAGTATTTTTCGCGGATGATATGAAAATAGCCTTTTTTCTGTTCAGCCATACCCTCACCCGATGTAGTTGCATGCCACGCGCTGCCAATACAGGCAGGCTTACAATCAGTCTGGAAGAGAGAATCTTAGAAAAATGATTTTGTGATGCTTCCAAGAGATTAAAAGTTGCGGCATTGGCTTCATTCTATACGAAGAAGCCAATTCTGTCAAAAAAATCGAGCTTAACAGGGCATAAAGGCCGCGGCCAGGGTCGATGGCACGGCCCGACTTCCGATTTTCAGTCCGATGTTCTATACTATACTGCAAAAGAAATGGCATGGAGGCTAATCCAATGCAGAAACAGTTGAAGATCCGCGACGTGACGCTCCGCGATGGACAGCAGTCGCAGTTTGCAACCCGCATGAATCAGGATCAGGTTGCCCGCGTGCTTCCAGATTACAAAGAAGCACATTTTTATGCCATGGAAGTATGGGGCGGCGCGGTGCCCGACGCAATCATGCGCTTCCTGGGGGAAAATCCCTGGGACAGGTTGGAGACCATCAAGGCTGGCATTGGAGAGGCATCCAAACTCACTGCCTTGTCGCGCGGACGCAATCTTTTTGGCTACAGTCCCTATCCCGACGAAGTTATCAAGGGTTTTTGTTTCAACGCCGTACAGTCAGGTATCTCAATAATGCGCATTTTCGACGCTCTAAACGATATCGACAACATGAAGTCGTCCATCGTTTACGTCAAAGAGGCCGGGGGGCTGGCCGACTGCGCCGTTTGTTACACCGTAGACCCTAAGTTCAGCCTAAAGGAAAAAGCCAAAGCCTTCTTTGCCGGCAAGCGCCTGCCCCTGAATCTTTTTGGGGTAGAGTATTTTGTCAAGAAAGCGAAGGAACTTGAGGCACTTGGCGCCGATATGATCACCATAAAGGATATGGCTGGCCTCATAGACCCCGCCACCGCGGCCAAACTCGTCTTGGCCATCAAAAATGAAGTAGCAATTCCACTCGATCTGCATACCCATTGTACGCCTGG